>MVDB01000102.1 GCA_002050025.1 Desulfobacteraceae bacterium 4484_190.2 | reverse complement strand
TGACTAACTCAGGACATGGGCCGAACCCAATAGTTTTTCAGGGATATCCACCACGGCCAAAGCGGCAGCCGCTGCCACTGGGTGATGGGAAAAGGTGTGTCCATGAATGAATTTGCCCTCGTGTTGAATCAAGATCCCTTAATCTTGCTTCAAAGGAAAATGGTTCTTTGTAGGGACGACAAGAGATCAGGGCATCAAAAACATCGACAACGGCAAAAATCCTGGTGCCGGGCGGTGATTGTTTGCTAAGGCGGGATTTATCCCTGTCTGGAGATACTTTCGGGCAAACCGAGTGCGTATCATCCTTTCCACTCAAAAGCAGGAGGAAGCATTCGTGGTTTCTTGAATGTTTCTCTTCCTGTATTTGAAAGCGGGCTCTGCTTTGATATGTGTTCTTTGTGTGTGGGGTCGCTTATTTTACTTATTATATTTTTTTAACACCGTTTTTTTCGCTTTCTCGTACTCCTTTTCATTAATCACGCCCTTTTTATATGCGGCATCAAGATCCATTAGCTCCTGTCCCAGAGTTGTGGTGATTGTTTCAGATTGAACTTTGGATCCTCCGCCACCACAACCGGTGAAGGTTGTCGCCAGCCCTATCAATCCGGCTAAAATGATCACTTTCAAAGTCCTCATGTTTTCATCCTCCTTTGATTTTAGGGAATCCTTTTTTAGTGAGGAAGTATAGACAGGGTTTGCCTTATACGTCAAGACAAAAGAAATTGCTGGGGTTAGAGCTCTTTTAGCCTTTCGGGGAGATAGGTATATCTTTTCATTATCTTGTTGTTTTTTACCCCCATGGCAAGGGCTTTTTTACTCCCTGTCATGATCACAAGACGTTTCCCCCTTGTGACTGCCGTATAAATGAGGTTCCTCTGAAGAAGCAGATAGTGTTGCGGAAAAACAGGAAGAACAACGGCCGGGTATTCACTCCCCTGTGACTTGTGCACAGAGATGGCATAGGCCAGGACAATCTCATCAAGTTCAAGATAATCGTAAGGCACCGCTTTCCCGTCATAGGTCACAATCACTTCTTGCTCCTCTAACCAGCTCCATCTTTGAAGGGTTGAGCGCGTTCTGCAGTTTTTTGTTCAGGTTCTCAGTTCCCAACTCCCCCTTGTGCATGGGTGAAAGGACCTGTATGTCCTCCATGGGGTCCATACTGAAACGCTGGGGAATCCTGCTGCACACTAACTCCATAATGATTTGAAGCGCTTTATCAGGCGCTTCCTGCTCAATGAAATAAAAGTCTCCAAGATTTCCCCCGCTTTCTCTGATTTCAGGAAGCCTCCCCTGCTTGATCCTGTGGGCGTTTACAATAATGCGGCTCTCTCTTGCCTGTCTGAAAATCTGGTTCAGTTCAATTACCGGAACCGTCCGTGACTTGACAATATCATTGAGTACGTTACCAGGCCCAACAGATGGCAACTGATTAGAATCGCCAACCATGATCAGTGTTGCCCCGGACGGAACCGCTTTTAACATATGATACATAAGCGTGGTATCAATCATTGAGACCTCGTCTATTATGATCACATCTGCTTCCATGGGTCTGTTTTCGTTGCGGGTAAACCCCCCCTTCTGCCAACTGAATTCGAGCATCCTGTGGATAGTCCTGGCAACCTGACCGGTTGCTTCCCCTGAAAAATCCTGGCACTAACAGCCCTGTATATCTGGATTACCGCATGAATGATCGTGGTCTTTCCGGTTCCCGGGCCACCGGTAATTATTAACACTTTGTCTGAAATGGCTCTCTTGACCGCTTCAATCTGTCTTGACGCCAGGCGTAGTTCAATCCTTTTCTGAACCCAGGTGATGGCCTTTTCAGGATCCATGCTTCGAATGCTTTTCTTTGATGAGATCAGGCGGGAAAAATGCCTGGCAATACCGATTTCTGAGACATGAAGCCTTGCCAGATACACCGCTTTTTGGTTAGCCCCTAATTTATCCATGTGTTCATTCAGGTCCTCAATAACAATCGTCCCGTCATGTGTAATGCTCTCAAAGCCTTTGACGATGCATTCCCTGTCCACGTCCAGGATCTCGCTGCATTTTACAACTAAAGGCTCATAGGGAAAAAAAACGTGTCCTTCCTCCGATAGTTGGTTTAATACATACAATATGCCTGCCTCTGACCTGGCTGGAGCGGTCTTTTCAAACCCGAGCTGCTTTGCGATCCTGTCTGCCGTTCTAAAACCGATACCGGTTATCTCTGTGGCAAGTCTGTATGGGTTCTGAGAAACAACCGCAATTGAGCGCTGCCCATATCGTTTATATATCTTTGTTGCATGACTTAGACCGACACCGTGCTCCTGAAGAAAAATCATGATCGCACGGATTTCTTTCTGGTCTGCCCAAGCCTTTCTGATCATATCGACCCTTTTCTGGCCGATCCCTTCAACCTCGGCGAGTTTATCAATGTCTTTATCGATAATCTCAAGGGTTTTTTCTCCGAATTCTCTGACGATCCTCGAAGCCAGCTCCCGTCCAATCCCCGTAATAAGACCTGAGCCCAGGTATTTCTTGATGCCTTTTATAGAAGCTGGAAGCACGGTCCGGTGGTTAAGAACCCGAAACTGCCGCCCAAATTTTGGGTGATCCTCCCAGGCACCCTTCATCTTTAAAACCTCTCCGGGGGCTAATGCCAAAAGATTACCTATAATCGTAACAGGCATAAGATACCCCGGGACATTTACTCTGGCCACAGTATAACCGGTTTCTTCATTCATATAAGTGACCCGCTCTACCTGGCCTTTTAGCTCATCACTGGGCCGGTCAAGAGAGGGGGTCGATTGATATAGCGCTGGATCTTTCATGAAATTCACTTGATATCAATTTTTGCCTTGAAAATTAGACATAATCATATACTATCTGCATCAGCCCATCCATTCAAGGGTATAAGGAGCAATAACAGGGAAACGCCAAAGTCAGATTGAATTCGGTCAAAAAAATCCCCCTAAATCCCCCTTTAATAAAGGGGGACTTAATATTTCCCCCCTTTGAAAAGGGGGGATAGGGGGGATTTTGAAACTAAAGGCATTTCATATTAAAATCACTATATTATATGCAACTTTGACTCAGACCTGGGAGCAATAATGGACCTGCCTGATATCATATACAGAAAATCACCACCCCTGGCCTTCATCTCCTTGAACAGGACTGCAACCAGGAATGCATTTACCTATCCAATGATGGAGAGCCTTTGCAAGGCCCTGAAAGATGCCAAGAACGATCCTGAAATAAAGGTCATAATCCTAAGCGGCGAAGGAGAGGCATTCTCGGCCGGTGGGAATGTCAAGGATATGGCTGAAGGCAAGCTCGCCTCATGGGATATGAAATCGTATTTGTGGGACCATGTGCAGCGTACCGCACTCGTGCTGGAGGATATGGACAAACCGGTCATTGCTTCCATCGATGGACCCGCCTTCGGGGGAGGATTCGATCTCGCGGTACTCTGTGATCTTAGAATCGCCTCTGAAAGCGCAACTTTTTGCTCGTCATTTGTTCGCATCGGGCTGGCCCCTGGCAACGGCGGATCCTATTTTCTTCCCAGGCTGGTTGGCCTGAGTAAGGCCCTTGAGATACTGCTATCCGGCAGGGTTATCAAAATGGATGAGGCATTAAGGATCGGGCTGGTGGATAGGGTCGTGCCAAAAGAAGAGCTTCGGAAAGAAACCGAAAAATATGCCATGGAAATCGCCAGACGTCCCCTCGCCTCTTTAAGGATGATAAAAAGAGCTGTATATAACGGGCTCAGATCTGATTTGAGAGGTCACCTGGATTATGTTTCTTCCCAACTGGCCTTATTGACGCTGACAGAAGAACACAGAGAAGCCGTCAGAGGATTTGTGCGAAATGACAGTAGAGATTAGGCCGATCAATCAAACACCTTTTGCAGCTTTTTCAAGACGGTATCTCTTTTCACTTTTCCGACACAATTCCCAGATAATGCACTGGGATCTGAACTTGCAATAGGTGCAGGGGTCGGTGCATGCCTCACAGTTATCCAGGCACTCCTGGCAGTATCCTACCTCCATTTTCTGGCATTTGATGTAGGCTTCGCGATCCGGATGATATTTACACTGCATACTGGTACCTCAATAAGATTTTCTCACAACCAACCCTGACTTTATTATCAGGAAAAAAAGCGCTGAGAAAAGATATACCATCATAAAGCCCAGATGTGCAATGTCTATGAATAAAGTAAAACCAGGGGGAAAAACCACATTGGGGAGGTTTTTAAAAACCCTGAAAATCCCTGTGACTACAATACCCCCCAAAAGGGCAATTCGTAAATAGGCCGAAGCAGTCAGGCTGAATTCTTTTCTCCCTGAAAAAATGTAATCTAATATAGCGTAGGTAATAAGGGCAAATAGAATAATAGCCCCAAGATAATAAATGGCCTTCGTGAAACTCCGTTCTCCATTATTTTATAACCTTTTTTTCAGTTGTGGACGTAAATTATCCCCATTATGATACAGATAATAATAAAAAGTTACATGCATAGCAATTCCAGAATCTTTGATCTTATGCGATCGTGGATATCTATAGGCATTTGTTCCATAGCCGTCCCTTTGCATAGCTGGATGGTCTTTCTGAGTGAATCAACATATTCCCTGCATTCAGCACACTGGCGGAGATGCTCATCAATTTCGTGGCAGGTCTTATCTTCCAGTTCGCCATCCAGGTATTCGGATATTCTTTGAAAACACTTCACACAGTCGTTCTTCATTGTATTTTCCCTTCCCTGTAATGGCTTACAATCTTTTCCCGCAGAGACAGGCGTGCCCTATGCAATCTTGTCTTGACCGATTGTTTTGATATTTCAAGAAGTTCAGCCGTCTCTTCCGTGTTGAACCCCTCAATATCCCTGAGATTGAAAACCAGCCGGTACTTCGGAGGGAGAGATAGGATTGCATTGTCAATCACTTCCTTCAGCTCGGCCCTCAGGATGTTATCGGAGGGATCATCAGACCAATCCGGAATTTCGTATTTGCCTTCAGAGCCATCTTTGTGAATAAGAGATTCAAGGGATATTTCCCTGTCCGGCTCACATTTCTTTTTACGCCGCTTTCGCATACATGCCCTGGCCGCTATCTTAAAAAGCCAGTTTCTCAATTTTGTTTCTTCCCGGAAGTTTTCCAGATATTTGAAGGCACTTAAAAAAGTTTCCTGAACAATATCTTCAGCATCCTGAAGATGGCCGCACATCTTCAGTCCAAAAGTGAATATAGGGTTCTCATATCGTTCTACAATTTTATCAATGGCCTCAATTGATCCCGCCTTGAAAGCGGTGATTAAACCATGATCTGTAGCGTCAGCGCGCACTTTATCCATATACGTCTCTACTTCCTGCAGCAATTCTAATGATGACCTTTAGGCCCTGCCAGATCGAAACCATAATAAGGGTTGCTGTACTTTATGCTTGCATCTGGAGGTTCATTTGCGTAATTTATAAATAACAGAGATAACGGTTTATTTCAAAACAATAAATAGTTGACGGGCTTCCATCCCCATGACTTTGAGTTATCCATAACATAACTGCTCAATATGCTGGGGCAGCATAAAAGGCTCAAGGCTGAAACCCGATCCCAGAACATTAAAATTCTTCCTCAAATGGGAATCATTTTCGACAGAAATATGGCCAGGCTCTACGAATCCTGGTACCATTCGCCACAGGGTCGAACCATTGATCGATCCATTGAACAGCTCCTTTTTGCCTTGCTTGATCCCGGGCCAGGACAAAGGATATTGGATATCGGCTGTGGAACCGGAAACCACCTGATTTTTTTCAGCAAATTAGGCTTGAATATTAGTGGCATCGATGCATCGCCCCACATGATTCATAAAGCGAAAGACAGACTTGGGCACCGCTGCACCCTTAAGACAGGGATGGCAGAAGATCTACCCTTTGATGATAACGAATTTGATCTGGCTCTTCTTATTAATACGCTCGAATTCTTAGATGACCCTCTTCCGGCACTCAGGGAAGCAGGTAGAGTGGCCAATAGAAAGGTTTTTATTGGCGTTTTGAATAGCTTCTCCTGGAATGGTCTTATAAAACGGGTCCAGGGGTTTTTTGGCAACCCTCTTTTTGGTGGCGCCAAATTATATAATCTCTGGCAGCTAAAATCCATTTTGCATATGGCTTACGGCTATGTTCCAATTTCCTGGGGTTGCATCAAAATACGTCCTTCCTTCATGGAAGAAATAAACCCTTTCGCAAAGGACTTATTGACCTGGAAGCATTCCCCTTTTGGGTTTTTCTTAGGATTATCTATCTCGTTGAAATACCGCATTAAGACAGACAACCTGCCTTTGAAAATCAGGCTAAAAAAGGCAAGCCAGTCTTTGATTGGAGCAGGAACTTTAGAAGACCTGAACCGCATCCAAGGAGTTAATGGAGATGAAAGAGGCCTATCTGTACGAAAAATTAGAGAATGATAAGGTTCGCTGTGTCTTGTGCAGCCATAAGTGCCTGATCAAAAACGGACAAAAAGGGCTTTGTGGGGTTAGGGAAAATCGTTCCGGAACACTCTTCAGTCTTGTATATGGAAAGGTGATTGCCAGCCACTGCGATCCCATCGAAAAAAAGCCCCTGTTCCATTTTTTACCTGGAACTCATTCCTACTCCATAGCCACTGTTGGGTGCAACTTCAAATGCCTGTTCTGCCAGAATGCTGATATCTCCCAAATGCCGGCCGACCATGGCCGGATTATGGGACAAGACATGGGCCCGGAGAGAATCGTTGACGAAGCATTGAGCACCCATTCCGCAACAATTTCTTATACCTACACGGAGCCCACCATTTTCTATGAACTTGCAGTGGATACGGCACGGCTTGCAGTCTCCAAAGGGATAAAAAACGTTTTTGTGTCCAATGGATACATGACTGCTCAATGTCTCCGGGACATATTCCCCGATCTTCATGCAGCAAACGTGGATCTAAAGGCATTCAGCGATAAATTTTACAAGGAGCAGTGTGGTGCAAAGCTGGGACCGGTTCTCAGCACATTAGAGACCATGAAAGAAATGGGGGTCTGGCTGGAGGTAACCACCCTGTTGATTCCAGGGCTCAATGACTCAACAGAAGAGCTCAACGAGATTGCCCGGTTCCTTGCCGGCCTGGACCCGAACATCCCATGGCACATCAGCCGTTTTCATCCCACTTACCTTCTTACCAATGTCCGCTCGACGCCTCCTGATTCTATCAAGAGGGCAAGGGATCTTGGTTATGAGGCAGGATTGAAATATGTTTACACGGGCAACCTTCCCGGAGATGTGGGAGAAAAGACCTTCTGTCACAATTGTCATGAACTCCTCATTGACAGGGTCGGTTTTAATGTTACACAGAATAAGATTGAAGATGAGCTATGCCCGAAGTGTGGTAAAAAAATCCCCGGCGTATGGGGTTATTGATTTTTCAGTTCACCCTTGATAAACATTGCAGTCTAAGGAGGGCCTTTCAGGGTTTTTCTTAGCGTATACCCTCGCTGGATATTTTACGGCCTTCTTCCATTCAGCGGGGGTTTAAGTTAACACAAGGATAGAAGGGAGAAAATTTTTATGCAGAGCAAAGAGGAAATTTCCCTCAAAGTCACTAAAGAGATCGTGGTTAAATTTATTGAAATGGGGGGAGTATCGGTTAATTCTTTCGAGGGAGTATGGAAAAAGGTCCATAGAACCGTATGTGATTCCTTAAAGGAGACTGCACCTGAAAAATAGTATTTTTTTTTGTAAACTCAACCAGTTAAAATATTTCATTTCATCTTTGTCTTCCTTAAGCCTTATGCCTGAGGCCTTAAGCCATCTGAATATTTCACTGGCATTAGGTGTGGGAACGGATTTTGTCGATCCATCAATTTACGATACAGACCACTAATATTGGACATCCATAAGAAATAATCCCTGTGGTGGCGCTTTGATCCCTGCTGACTGCCTATCCCTTGATTCAAATATCTTTTCAAAACCATGAGAACTGATTCGGCCCTTCCCGGCCTCTACAACTGTTCCAACAATATTTCGCACCATATGCCTTAAAAAACCATCCGCTTTTATTATAACCCGCAGCAGTCCAGGTTCAGTCCCATGCAGTTCAGCCCGCATGATTGATCTTACAGGATCCATGTTTCCGCTGCCAGAAGACCTGAAGGAAGAGAAGTCATTCCTGCCCAACAAAAGGCCAAGACATTCCGCTATTACTTTTAAATCCAAAGGGGTCCGGATATACCAGAGATACTTGCGCATAAACACATCGGGATCTTCCTGGTTCAATATTCTGTATTCATAGACCTTACTTTTGGCGCTGTACCTGGCATGAAATTCAAAGGGGACATATCCTGCGTCCCTTACAAGAATATCGTCCGGAAGTAGGCTGTTGAGGCCTTTCTTGATGGCCTCGGGATCGATATTTGATCGGGTTTTAAAATTGCAGACCTGGTTCACAGCATGGAC
>MVDB01000101.1 GCA_002050025.1 Desulfobacteraceae bacterium 4484_190.2 | reverse complement strand
CCCCAGCCCCTGCAGTCTAAGAAAAATGTGTCGCCATCTCCTCGCTTCTCCCACCAGTCAGCAAACTCATCCGCATCTATCACCCTGTTTTTCCCAGCCAGGATATTTTCAGCAGTGTTACCCAGGGCATTTGTAATATCCATTGCAGATGAAAACGGTGGGGAATAGGGCAGTTCAAGGTTACTGATATCAGCAGTGCCACACCTTCACTTTTTGGTCCCAGTCCCTGAATACCGAGGACTCTTCCGGTGCCATTTTCCACTACCAATTCCATGTACAGGAGGTCCTTTTCAGGGTAAAAGTGGGCACGGTCGAACTGGACTACAAAGGCGCTTACTGCATCAAAGCCTTTTTTTGTTGCGGTCTCAATACTCAATCCCGCACTGGCCACAGAGGTTTCAAAGAGCTTTATTACAAAACTCCCGACAGCCCCTTCAAACTCGGCTTTCCCACCTGCCAGGTTGGTTCCGATGACTCGCCCCTGTCTGTTTGCGAGGGAGCCCAAAGGCCAGTACCCTGGTTTCCGGGTGATCAGGTTAGTCAACTCTATGCAGTCTCCTCCTGCATAGATATTAGGGTCCGAGGTCTGTAATTTTTTATTCACCACTATTGCTCCCGCGGATGATACTTTCAGGCCAGCCTCCCTGGCGAGGACGGAGTTGGGGGTGACCCCCACCGCCATGATCACCAAATCTGCATTTAAGGTCCTTTTATCGGTTATTACCGCTTTTACACGGTTTTCGCCCTCAAATCTCTCCACCTTTTCTTTAAGGCAAAAGGAGATTTCGTTTTTTTCCATATTATATTGTAGCATTCGAGCGAGGTTTGGGCTGATAATCCCCGGGAGAACCTGATCCAAAATCTCCACGACAGCGGTTTCAATACCCCACAGATCGGCCAGGGCCTCGGCCATCTCAAGCCCGATTGCCCCTGCACCTATAATAACCGCCTTTTCTACTTTTCCCTCGGCAACCTCCTGCTTAATGGCTATAGCTTCATTGAGGCCGGAGACTGTGAAGATCCCATGAAGATCATTTCCAGGGATAGACAGACGCCTGGGCTTGCTTCCAGTGGCCAGGACAAGCTTATCATAGGGAAGTGTTTTCTCCCCCCCATTTAGAACATTTTGCACCAACACTGTTTTTTTCTTCCTGTCAATAGACATTGCCCGAGTATTTGTCATAACATCAATGTCTTTAGCATGTTTAAAAAAGTCCTCATCACGAAGCATATAGAAACTGGTAGACTGGAGCTGGTCCGGGTCACTGACATCGCCCGAAATAAGGTAAGGAATCCCACACCCTCCGTAAGCAATCAGGTTCGTCTGGTCGAGCATGGTCACATGGGAATCAGGCTCAAGCCTTTTGAAGCGGCAGGCCGCCTTTGGTCCAAGAGCAACGGCGCCAATAATGACGATATCCTGAGGCATGATGGTACTCCTTTTCTTTTCCTTTTTGTATTCGCACTATTTATATGTTAAAAATTGAACAGTTTCCAACATTTTTGTCTTTTACGTATCAGTTTTCCATGCTATCTTATTAAAGTAGGCTATTACAATTGATTTCACGAAACGTCATTTCTAAGGAGGTAAGAAACAGTCGAGATGCCACTCAACCTCAAGAGATTAAAATCATTCTCGGGTAGAAAAGGCCCATTGCTACTCATCATCATGGATGGCGTTGGTTTGGGAAGAATGGACGAAACCAATGCAGTATATCTGGCAAGGACACCTACCCTTGACCGCCTTTTTTCGTCCCGGCTTTATTGTCAGCTTCAGGCACACGGTATGGCTGTGGGATTGCCCAGTGATAAGGATATGGGGAACAGCGAAGTAGGACATAACGCCCTAGGGGCGGGCAGGGTATTTGACCAGGGGGCCCGTTTGGTTAATCGTGCTATTGAATCAGGCCGTATTTTTGAATCACCTGTCTGGGCCGGTATTTCCCGGCGAGGAATGGATGGCGGAACTCTTCACTTTATAGGCCTTCTTTCTGACGGAAATGTTCACTCCCATATTACACACCTCTATAAGATGATAGACAAATGTGCTCAGATGGGAATTAAGAGAGTGCGCGTTCATGTCTTGCTTGATGGACGGGACGTGGGCGAAAAATCAGCGCTGAATTATATTGTACCCACCGAGGATAGGCTAAAGCGAATATCAGAGGAAAAAGGACTGGACTACCGTATTGCTTCGGGTGGCGGCCGCATGAAGGTGACCATGGATCGTTACAATGCAGATTGGAATATCGTAAAACGCGGGTGGGAGGCCCACGTACTTGGTAAGGCCCGGCCATTCAGCTCAGCAGAGGAAGCCGTTAGGACCTTTTATAGTGAGGACCCTGGGATTACTGACCAGTATATGGATGCCTTCGTTATTGTGGATTCTAAAGGATCTCCTGTTGGTCCTATTGTGGATGGCGATTCGGTAGTATATTTCAACTTCAGGGGAGACCGGGCCATCGAGATCTCGCGGGCGTTTACAGAGAGGGATTTCAAGGAATTTGACCGCGGGCCCCTACCTGACATCAGCTATGCGGGTATTATGGAGTACGACGGGGATACCCATATCCCGCCGCAATTCCTTGTCCAGCCCCCGGCCATTGATCGGACCATTAGTGAATATCTCTGCGCTGAAAAAATAAAGAGCTTTGCAATCTCCGAAACACAAAAATTTGGCCATGTGACTTATTTTTGGAATGGCAATAGCTCTGGATATATTGATGAAGCCCTTGAGTTGTATGTTGAGATTCCTTCTGACAGGATTGAGTTTGACAAGGCCCCCCAAATGAAGGCTTTTGAAATAAAGGACAAGACCATTGAAATATTGAAAAGTGACAAATACTCCTTTGGGCGTCTTAATTTTGCAAATGGTGATATGGTTGGTCACACTGGCATCATGGATGCTGCGATTATTGCAGTGGAAACAGTAGATCGATGTGTTGGCGAATTACTCCAGGTAGTGGAAGAGCTTGAAGGTATTGCTGTTGTGACCGCAGATCATGGTAATTCAGATGAGATGTTCACTGTTGATAAAAATGGAGAGAGGGAGGTCAAGACTGCTCACTCATTAAATCCTGTCCCTTTTGCCATTTTTGATCCTAACTACAATGGCGAATATGAAATGGCACATCTTGAAAGGCCGGGCCTTGCTAACGTCGCCGCTACACTTTTGAATTTGTTAGGATACGAAAAAGTGGAAGATTACGATCCTTCCTTAATTAAAATAAAAAAGGGTTAGCGTATGGGCTAACCCCTTGATGTTACAATGGTGGGCGATGCGCGACTCGAACGCGCGGCCTTTGGTTCCGGAGACCAACGCTCTATCCAACTGAGCTAATCGCCCTATTAAACTTTTTTACCAGTATTTTTGTATAAGGTCAAGGAGCCTGACAAGGTTTCATGTGGTTAAGGTAATAGGACCGATAGATTGCTGTTCAATTCAAAATAGAAACGCATGCCCCCTCCCCCCGAATAGGGGGGCGATGTGTGCGGATCTTTACTTAGAGCCCGAACGAAAACTTTTATTTTTCCCAATCTCTGCGTCCCCGATGAGCGGGATCTACACTTTGCTTCGACAGGCTCAAATTATAATCCTCGAAATACTCGCTGTATGGATGCCTGTCCCGCTGTATTTAAGCGGGATGGTTATAATTTTCACCTTCCGTGATCTTGGAAAAAATTCCTAGTTTTCGTTCAGACACTACTGTGGAAAAAGAAGATAAATTTGTTAAAATTGTTAAAATTAGATAAAAATAGTGTTATATTATTTTCTTTAATAACAATGTGAAAAATATTGACAGGAAAAAATGATTGTGGTAAATATAAATAAATAGAATAGCATTTTTTAGAAACCATTCATCAATAGGCCTATGGAGTTACTTCATGAAAAAGGATAAGGATATACTTGGAAACGAAAAAAAAGGCGAGGAAGATCTCCTTGATTTTGAGTTTGACGATTTGTCAAAGGAGGATGTTGAAGCCGCAAGTGGCGGTTCCACAGAGGATGAGGAAATCATAGAACTCGATGATATTGTTGAAAAGGGTGAACTGGTTGAAGATCCTGGGTCTGAAGAGATCACGAGGGTGCTGGATGAAGAGGAAATTGCCAACGAGAGTGAGGTTACTGAGGTCATGTCGAAATCGGAGGCAAATGAGTTAGCTCAAGCAAAAGAAGAGGAAATGTCGGACGATTTTGAGGCGGATCTGGATGCCGAGTTCGAAAAGTTAGAAACATCTGAATTTGATAATGTCGAAGCAGAAGAAAAAGTCCAAAGTTTTGAACCTGAAGAGACCATAAGATTGCCGGAGGGAGACGAATCGCTTTTAAAAGCGTTACGTGCTGAATCTCAATCGGATTTGGGCTCAGATGAGTTAGCTCAAGCCTTAGAAGATGAAGTATCGGAAGACTTTGAGGTGGATCTTGATGAAGAGATCGAAGAATTGGGGACATCGGAGCTGGGCGCTGTCGAACCAGTAGAACTGACCGAAGATTCTGAATCTGCAGAGGTCGCAAAATTGCTGGATGGTGAAGACGCCGTTGAGGAAAATGTAAGTACTGATGAGGGCGCGGAATTGACTTCGACTGAATTAGGCCAACCACCGGATAGAGACTCTTCTCAGGTTGTAGAAATGCAGCTCGGTGCTGCACTTGAAAGTCTGGAAGAATCTGAAAAGGACGAACCCGACCTTGAGCTTATGGAGAGTGACCTTGATAGCGTACCTGATGCTGATACGATAGTCGAGACTGACTTGGACATAGAAAACCTGGCCGCATCTGATGCCTTTGAGTTCGAGGGTGAGGAAACAGAAGTGGTTATTTCACCTGAGTTTTCAGAGGAGGATCTGAGTGAGGTGCCGGAAATGCAGGAGGAACAGCTCGGGAGCGGAGTGGCAGCGGCAGCTATTGTTTCTGCCCCGGAAGGGCAGGTTGAGATATCTGAAGAGAAGATAGAGGCTATCATAACAAGCGTGGTGCAGGATGTCGTAGAGAAGGTCGCAAGAGAGACATTTACGACCGTTGCAGAAAAGTTAATCGCAGAAGCCATTGATACCCTAAAGGAGAGCCTTGAATCCCCTCCAGATTAGAGAGTAGGCCGGATAGTACTGTTAGGAATTTCGGAGAAGGAGAATTGAATTAGGGGGTTGTCAACAATACAACCCCCTTTTTACTTTTAGTCGCTGTTCGTAGTTCACCATAGAAAAAATGTATGACAGGATACTAGTATAGATTGATGGATTTATTTTAAGGAGTGGATATAGATGGGAATAGAGAGCATAGCCAAAGGTTATGAACCTAAAGATGTTGAACGGAAATGGTATAAATACTGGGAAGATAATAGGCTATTCAGGGCGGATTCTCTCTCTGATAAAGAGCCATTCTGTATAGTTATTCCACCACCCAATGTGACCGGGACTTTACACATGGGTCATGCCTTAAATAACACTCTCCAGGATATCCTTTGCCGGTTCAAGAAAATGAAAGGCTACAATGTCCTGTGGCAGCCGGGGACTGATCATGCAGGGATTGCCACCCAGAATGTATTAGAAAAAGATCTTGCCTCCAAGGGGACTGATCGACACACTGTGGGACGGGAAAATTTTATTGAACTGGTCTGGGAGTGGCGGAGAAAGTATGGCGGGTTAATAATAAACCAGTTGAAAAGGCTGGGGTGTTCGTGCGATTGGAGCAGGGAACGTTTTACCATGGATGAGGGGCTGTCCAGGGCGGTCAGGGAGGTTTTTGTTCATCTTTATGAGGAAGGGCTTGTTTACAGGGGAGATTACATTATTAACTGGTGCCCTCGATGCCATACGGCCTTGGCCGACATTGAAGTAGAGCACAGGGAAACTGACAGTTTTCTATATTATATTCGCTACACCTTTGAAAAACAAAAGGGCCATTTGGTGGTTGCCACGACGCGTCCTGAAACCATGTTGGGTGATACTGCCGTGGCAGTGAACCCGGAAGATGAGCGTTATAAGAATTTATCCGGATTACGTGTGCTGTTGCCAATACTGAATAAGCCGATTCCCGTCATTTTTGACAAATATGTGGATAAGGAATTCGGCACAGGTGCCTTAAAAATCACGCCTGCCCATGACCCCAATGACTTTGAGATCGGTAATATCCACCAACTGGAAAGAATAAAGGTCATTGATGAAAACGGGATGATGAATGACCTCGCAGGGCCCTACCAGGGCATGGACAGGTTTAAATGCCGCGAAAAGATCCTTGAAGACCTCAAGCACGAAGGGTTGCTGGAAAAGGTAGAGCCCTACCAAAATGCAATCGGGCACTGTTATCGGTGCAAGACTATGATCGAACCACTTCTTTCAAAACAGTGGTTTGTGAAAGTGAGGCCACTTGCTGAAAATGCCAGCAGGGCAGTCAGAGATGGGAAAACAAGGATATACCCCGCCAACTGGGAAACGGTCTATTTTGAGTGGATGGATAATATCAAGGACTGGTGCGTGTCCAGACAGATCTGGTGGGGCCACCGTATCCCGGCCTGGTATTGTGAAGAATGTGGGGAGGTGCATGTGGCCAGGGAGATGCCGCTAAACTGCCAGGCATGTAAGGGCAAAAACCTCGTGCAGGAAACAGATGTGCTTGATACATGGTTCAGTTCGGCACTATGGCCTTTTTCTACACTCGGTTGGCCTGACCAAACCGATGAGCTCAATACTTTTTATCCGACCTCGGTCCTTGTCACCGGCTTTGATATCCTCTTTTTTTGGGTAGCCAGGATGATGATGATGGGGCTCCATTTCATGGGAGATATCCCATTTAAAGACGTGTATATACATGCCCTTGTGAGAGATGCAGAGGGCAAAAAGATGAGCAAATCCAAGGGCAACGTTATTGATCCTCTCGAGGTAATGGATCAGTTCGGAACAGATGCCTTTCGTTTTACCCTGGCAGCCCTCGCTGCACAGGGGAGGGATATCAAGCTCTCTGAAGAAAGGATCATCGGGTACCAGCATTTTGTAAATAAGATATGGAATGCTAC
>MVDB01000007.1 GCA_002050025.1 Desulfobacteraceae bacterium 4484_190.2 | reverse complement strand
AATTTAAGAAAGAGGTAGTTATATGTCAATAGATCATATTTTTTCGTAACTCAGGTTCACGGTTGAAGAGAGATGAAGATTGAATCCCGCCCGGGCAGAGATTTTAAGAGAGGTGTTAATTTAACATTTTCGATAAGCGGGATCATTTACAAAGTTATATTAGAAAGAATTTAAGGGGGCAAGTAATTTTTTAGCCTGGGATTTCGTAAAATTAATTATGGCCCTTTGAGTAAGTATTGCAGTTCATTGACAATAGAATAAGCTTAATTTATGGTGCTATTTTGGGCTGTATATGGCTATCAAAGAATGGCTGCCATGCTTGTAGTGCCATATTTTATTTGACATAACTCCCGCCCCATGCTATCTTTCTCAGCAGATTATATGAGGTATCATGTAAACTTTACTCATTACGATGCAAGGAGGAGATGGCATGATAAAGCTCGATGGGCACAATCGGTTTCTTAATGGTCCCAAAGGATCCATACTTATCAGAGAAGATGATGAGATAACGTTTAAGCTCATCATGTTGTTCGAGGGGGAGTGTGAAGGCTTAGGAGCAACTAAAGCCGCAGGAAAGTTTGGATTTACCCGACAGCGATATCATCAACTTCTCCAGCTTTATAAGAGCGAAGGCGCCGCAGCTCTTCAGAGCAAGAAAAGAGGCCCAAGAGGCAACTACAGGAGGACAGGTGAGGTTGTACGGCAGATCATACGGTATCGGTTTCTTGATCCCGAGATTTCCGCAGAAGTTATCACCCAAAAGCTTGTACAAAGTGGATTGTCTATTGCGGTACGTAGTGTGAAGAGGGTCATCAGTGAATTTGGCCTTCAAAAAAAAACTTCATTTATACCAGCCGGGAAAAGCCCCGGTAGAGATTAAGACACACCGGACAAAACAGAAGGAGCGCTTAGAGCGGTGTGACGGTCAAAGCATTGAACGAGGAGTTCGACAGCTTTTGGCGAATAAGATTTGCGGGAACATGGTGGGTGCATGGTTGTTGATTCCGGAATATCTTAGGCTGGGTGTCTGGGATCTGCTGAAAAGCTGGAGCGGGATGCCTGATGAGCGGATTGAAACCCGACTGGCTTTGCAGCTTATAAATGAATCGGCTTTGTGTTTAAAAGGGGTTCGTCATAAAAGGACGGTAAGCCAGAAGGGATTTGAATTGGCAAACGGCCTCCCGTTTATTGCCACGGATGCTTCGATCCATCATCTGCTTGACAGTCATTGTGTTTTGGATGCACAACGATTACAGGTAGGGCTCGGGAAGATACGGCAGACATTTGGTCATTTTGAAGGTTCTCTTATAGCCATTGATCCGCATCGGATCAAGTCCTATAGCAAAAGGCAGATGATCCGCCGCCAAAAAGACAGACATTCAAAGCCTTGTAAAATGGCACAAACTTTTTTCTGTCTGGACGCAAAGACTGAGCAACCTGTTTGCTTTACGACAGCTTCATCTGCCAGGACGGTGAGTAAGGCTACGCCGGAACTGCTCGTTTTAGCCGGTGAGATATTGAAGGTTAACGGTAGGCCACTTGTAATGGCAGACAACGAACATTATACTGTGGAGGTTTTTGATTGGATACGTTCAGAGTCCTGTTTTGATATATTAGTGCCGATGCCGTACAACAAATCTGTTCGCAAAGCGATGTCCAAGATTTCCAGTGATGAGTTTACAAGGCATTGGGCTGGTTATGCAACTACAAAGCAGCCCTATGAAATGACAGGGAGCAGTCAAGGGCCTTTCTATCAGCTCATACAGAGGAGAGGGGAACGGAAAGGGGAGTATGACTTCAAGTCATTTCTATGTACGGCTGATAGGGATGAAGTAGAAGATCTGTCTGAAAATTTTCCTGATCGGTGGCATATTGAAGAGTTTTTCAAAAATTATCAAGCCATTGGGTGGGATCGGGCAGGTACTATGAATGTGAACATTCGGTACGGGAAAATGACGATGGCTCTAATTGCCCAGGCCGCCGGCTATATGCTGAGACAGCGAGTTGGTTCTCCCTTTGATCAATGGGATGCAAAGCACATGGCCAGGAATTTCACGGGAGCCTTGGAAGGAGATATCCGCGTGAAAAATGATACAATCATTGTAACTTACTATAATGCCCCGAATAGTGAAAGGATGAGAGCTCATTATGAGGGACTTCCTGACAAGTTGGCTGAAGAAGGAGTTTGCCCATCGGTGCCATGGTTATATAATTTCAAACTGGACTTCAGGTTCAAATAATTTTTGTGTTTGGCTTTATTGTCCAGAAAAAGAGTTTCTGTAAACCCTTGAAGGGTATACACACTTATCAACATAGGGGTGCGTATTTGAGAGATAGTGTAAAATAAATTACCCCGTTAAAAAATCTGCCACGGCGGGACTAAGATCAAATATCTCCGTTAGTTTAACCACTTAACGAAGCCTGGAGTTGGACATGGGATCGATAAATGACACCATTAAAAAGGTCAGGCATACCATCATTAAGTACAATATGATCAGGGACGGTGACCGGGTTGTTGTGCCAGACTCTGTCTGTCTACTGGACATCCTCCAAGAACTTGAAGATGAGTTACGCATCGAATTGGTGGTAGCCCATTTTGATCACGGGCTTAGGCCAGATGAAGACGAGGCTGAGAACAGATTTGTCGAGTCCTTGGCCGTGGCCCTAACTCTCCCGTTTGAAACAAAGAAAGCAGATCCCGGCATGGGCCAAGAAAGCCCATCTGTTGAGGAGAGGGCCAGGCACGCCAGGTACCAGTTTCTTGAAGGGGTGAAGGAAAAGTTTTCTGCCCAAAAAATTGCGACCGGCCATAATCTAAACGATCAGGCCGAGACAGTCCTTATGAGGCTTTTACGAGGTAGTGGACCCTCAGGACTTGCAGGGATACCGCCGTGCAGGGAGGAAAAAATGATCAGGCCTCTGATCGAAATAACCCGTGGGGAGATCGAATCCTACCTTGAGCGGAAGGGGCTCACACATATTACTGACTCCTCAAATTTTCAGGCCTGCTATTTGAGGAACAAAATCCGCCTGGAGCTCCTCCCCCGCCTGCAGGAATACCAGCCTCGTATCGTGGAACTGCTGGGGAGGACGGCAGATATCATGAGAAATGATGAGGCTTGGCTGGCGGCCGGGGCCGAAGAGTGGGTAGAGAGATCGACCGAGACTAAGGGCGATGGGGAAATCCGGATACCTTTATCTTCGTTCATAATACTTCCAGAGGCATTGAAGAACCGTGTCATCAGGTATGCCTTAAAAATGACAGGGGGGAGCCTTCGACGTGTGAGTCTACGGCACATAGAGAATATTAATCAAATGGCAATGGGGAAAAAACCTCAGGCCCTAATTAATCTTCCGAACGGCATAATTGCAAAGAAAGTGTATGGCAGACTAATCTTCACCGGAGCAAAGGACACTCGATCCGAGGGCTTTTTCTATTTCCTGGACGGGCCGGGCAAGTTTGATCTGAAAGCCTTAGGGCGTACAATTTTGCTTACAGAGATGAAAAAGGCGGCACTGTCTGACATGGGGGCCTCCCGGTGGTGTGCGTTTCTGAACGCAGACCACCTGACATATCCCCTGGTGATCAGAAATGTCCGACCCGGAGATAAGTTTATCCCCTTCGGTATGAGCGGGCACAAGAAGCTCAAGGACTTCTTTATGGACCTCAAAGTGCCCTCCGAGGCCAGGGCTCAAACACCGATTTTGTTCTGCCGGGATATTCCTGTTTGGGTATGCGGCTTTAGGATTGACGATCGTTTCAAAATCTCACCCGATACCAAAAAGATATTGAAGGTTACATTTGATGCAGATTGATTTCAGGGATGGTTGGAAATTAATCGATTCGCTCCACCCATCCGTGACTATCTTCTTTCTCCCCGTATTGTAGGGCCACGATTTCATCGTAGAGCTTTTGAGAGAGGTCTCCCATCTTGCCTCCAGCCACGATATGGTCTTCTCCTTTGTATGTCATCTGTCCCACTGGCGATATCACTGCCGCTGTACCTGTGCCAAAGGCCTCCTTCAAGGTCCCGCTCCTGGCGGACTCCACAATTTCGTCTATGGAAAGACGTCTCTCTGAGACTTTCATACCCCAGCCCTTTACCAGCTCTATGACCGAATCCCTAGTAATTCCTGGCAGAATGCTGCCGTCAAGCGGGGCAGTAATCACCTCCTCATTAATAAGAAAAAACATGTTCATAGTTCCAACTTCTTCCACGTATTTATGCTCCTTGGCATCCAGCCACAATACCTGGGTAAAGCCTTTTTCCTTTGCTTTTTCAGTTGCCAGCAGGCTGCTCGCATAATTGCCCGCGGTCTTAGCATCACCGGTTCCACCATGGGCAGCCCGGACATAGAAATCCTCCACATAAATCGTGACCGGGTTCAGGCCTTCTTTGAAATAGGGGCCTACGGGTCCAATAATAATGAAGAACAAATAGGTGGTGGAGGGGCGAACTCCTAAGTGTGGTTCAGTGGCAAGCATGGTGGGTCTGATGTACAGAGACGTCCCTTCACTCCTTGGGATCCATTCTTTATCAAGGAGAATGAGTTTTTTCATACCTTCCATGGCCAGCTCTATATCCACTTCGGACATACAGAGTCTTCCAGCGGAGCGATTAAGTCTTTTAAAATTATCCGTTGCCCTAAAGAGATAAATTCCCCCATCTCTTCCTCCGTAGGCCTTTAGCCCTTCAAATATTTCCTGTCCGTAATGAATGCCCATGGCAGCAGGGTCAATTGAGATATTGCGGTATGGTTCTATGCGGGGATCGTGCCAACCGGTTCCGGATTCATAGTCCATGAGGAACATGTGGTCTGAGAAAATATCTCCAAATCCAATTTGAGACTCATCTGCGGGTCTTGGTTTCAGATCGCTATTATCGGCTTGTGTGACTTTGATTTCCATAACTTTCTCCTTCTAACCTTTGTCTTGATTTTTAAGTGACACTTTCTAATTTGTTGCAAGTCTTGTCAAGTTGATTTTCCCGACATCCCGTTCCCTCAATTTCCCGGAACCCCTGGCCCAGACCGTTTACTCACCGTTTTCGTTATACAATGGCTAAATTTAAAAATGCGGCCACTAATATCCTACACCAATTAAGTCGCACCTCCCGATCCCATCTCGGTCTCGGGACGGGGAGGGCGGGCCAGTATTCCAGCACTACATCCTTCTCACTGGTTCTTTAGTGCTGCTACAGGACCCACAATTTTTATTGACAAGACAGGTGATATTAGATTATTAGTTTATATTAGAATTCAAGGCAGTTACAAATATAAGTTAAGAAATCTTGATAAAAAAACACAAGGGCTCAAATTTTGCAGACCTAACTTCTGTCTTTAACAGGACAAATTGAATTCTCTAACTGGCTAACCCCTATCTCAAAATTTAAGACCTTGCTCTATTATAGACAGATAGAGTTCCGGACCACTGGAACCAGATAGATGGATATAAATAACACCATGAACAGAAAAACCTTGTTCTTCGGTTTTGGCGCTATTGTTGTTGGACTCCTTTTTGTAACATGGGGAAATTGTCTAGCCCAGGAGCCCAAAAAAATCCTGAGCATTGAAGCATATGATATGCTCAACACCGTACCAGACACTTACCTCATTGATGTGAGAACAAGGGCTGAATACCAGTTTGTGGGCCATGCTATCAATGCATACCTGTTTCCTTACGTTTTCATGACCCAGGAGTTTGGTAAAAAGGATGAACAGTACGGATATCGATTCAATGTGAAAAACAAGGATTTTCTTTCAGAGATAAGCAAAATCTTTAAGAAGACTGATAATCTGCTGATCATCTGCCGTGACGGCACGCGAAGTGCGGCCGCTGCAAAGGAGCTTCTGGACGCTGGCTTTAGAAATACAGTGCATGTGGAAGATGGGTTTGAAGGATCGAAATTTCCTAGCTTTAAAGACAGCAATAAACACAAATTTTATCGGCAGCTTGCAAAAAGGAACAAGATTTACGGCTTTAACCACAGACGGCACTATGGCTGGCAGTGGTGGGGGCTCCCTTGGACCTACAAGATTGACCCAAAATACATTTACCCCCCAGACCTGAAGTTGTCCAAGCAATAGATGGCTTGTCTGCGGTACTTTTCTTCCCTTGGTATCCCAACAGAGTAAAACCTGGCGAAAGTAGCTGAAATTAATGTCGTAATTGTTATTCTTCTGCCCTCCCTGTTGACAAAGTGCCTTGGCGGTATTAGGTTAACAGGAAATTATTAAGAGGAAAGGAGATGTAGGATGGCTGATGTATTGCAGGTGACGGATGATACCTTTGAAGAAGAAATCATAAAAGCCGATATCCCGGCCATGGTTGATTTTTGGGCGGAATGGTGCGGACCATGCAAAATGGTATCGCCCGTGGTGGAGGAGTTAGCGAAAGAATATGAAGGCAAGATAAAAATTGCAAGCATGGATGTGGACGGAAATCGTCAAACACCAGGGAAATTCGGGATCAGGAATATCCCTACGCTTATTCTCTTTAAGGGAGGAGAAGTAGCTCAGACGATCGTTGGTGCGTATCCCAAGAGTCACCTTGATGAAGAACTGAAAAAACTTCTCTAAGAGTGCTTAAGATTTTAAACCATTTTTTCAGTGTACACCCGGGCCCTGCCATAGAGGAAAAGGCGGGGCTCTTTTTCTATGAATACATTATTGATGACTTCGCAAAAAGCCATGAGATGGACGGCACAATAACTCCGCCTTAAGCGAACAGGTAAATTTTTTACGAAGCCATAAAGGTTTTGTTATGGAAGATCTGATTATAATAGGAGCAGGTCCTGCCGGGCTAACCGCAGGCCTTTATGCTGCAAGGGCACGCCTTAAAACCCTCATGTTAGAGAAACTTTCTCCAGGGGGACAAGTCTTGATGACTGATTGGGTGGAAAATTACCCAGGCTTTCCGGATGGGGCCTCAGGGTTTGAACTTATGGACAAAATGAGACGCCAGGCTGAGAAGTTTGGGCTTGACATAAAAAGCCAGGAGGTTTCCCGATTAGATGTTTTACCGGAGAAGCAAATTATCGTTACCGATAACGGAAACCTGGAATCCAGGGCCATAATACTGGCTTGTGGCGCGACTCCCCAGAGACTTGGGATTGAAGGCGAATCTCTCTTGACGGGGAAGGGCGTTTCCTACTGTGCGACGTGTGACGGACCTTTTTATAGGGAGCAGGAGGTTGCCGTCATTGGGGGTGGAGATACTGCACTGGAGGAAGCCCTCTTTTTGACAAAATTTGCAAGCAAGATTTATCTCGTGCACCGGCGAGACAAGCTGAGGGCCACAAAATTACTTCAGGAGCGCGCCTGGTCAGAAGAGAAGATAGAGATCATCTGGGATAGTATACCAAAAAGGATTGTGGGCGAGGCCGGGGTAGAGGGGATAGATTTGAAAAATGTGAAAACCGGTGAAGAATCACGCCTTTCTGTTCAGGGGGTCTTTGTGTTTATCGGTTACAGACCTAATAACGAGCTTGTAAAAAACCTACTGGAATTGGATGAACGCGGCTTTGTAGTTACGAACAAATACATGGAAACCTCTGAGGTAGGTGTTTTTGCTGCGGGTGACGTAAGATCGAAGCTGCTCCGCCAGATAACCACAGCAGTTGGTGATGGGGCCACGGCTGCTTTTGCGGCCGAAAAATACCTTGAGAATCTTAAGTAATTCGTTAGTAACATCTCAATAAGTCCGGGCATTCCGAGTGCTTCCCCCTTTTGCAAAGGGGGATTGAGGGGGATTTTTTTAGTGCAGCCCGAATCTATTGAGAACTTACATTCGTTATCATCATAATGAATAAATCCCATGTTATAGCAGCGTGGCTTTTTGCCGGGATTTTCCTGGTTTTTTCTCTTGGCGGTTGTGCCTGGTTCGACCGGTTTTTTGGGGAAGACGTAGAGAAATCCCCTGCCGAGCTCATGAACGATGGCATGGAAAATATTGAACGGGGGCGCTATTCAGCAGCAACCGAAGACTTTCAGAATTTAAAGGACAGGTATCCTTACAGCAAATTTGCAATCACTGCTGAGCTCAAGATGGCCGATACCCTTTACAAAAGGGAGCTTTATGATGAGGCCTTTGACGCTTATGATGAGTTTGAAAGGCTACATCCAAAAAATTCAAATATTGCTTATGTGATCTACCAGAAGGGGATGTGCCACTTTTCACAGGTGAGTACCATTGACAGAGACCAATCCAACACGCACGCGGCCAAAGAGCAGTTCGAGCGCCTTGTCAGGAAATTTCCCGGAACTGAGTACGCCAACAGAGCGCGCAGGAAAATACGGCAATGCTATATTAGCCTTGCTAAATACGAATTATATGTCGGCCGTTACTATTACAAAATGAAAGAATATCGGGCTGCCATGGGAAGGTATCGATACCTTCTCGAAAACTATCCGGATCTGGGCCAATATCATGAAGCGCTTGAATATCTAAGCAAATGCAAGGATAAGCTGGCAGAGAAACAGGAGAAATCGTGATGCGGTCTTAAAAAGGGACCCCACGGCCCTGCGTTAGCCAGGTGTAAAGGCTTCGATACTTTGCTACTTTCCAATAAGGTCATACAGGCGTTCAAAGGCGTTTTCTAATTCCTCCGGCTTGCTTCCTCCACCTTGGGCCATATCTGGCCGACCTCCTCCCTTTCCGCCAACGATCGTTGACAATTGTCTGATAATGTCCCCGGCCTTGAATCGATCCACCAAGTCTTTTGTGACCACACAGGTCAGCATAACTTTTCTATCTTTTTCGGCTCCTAACAGGACAATGCCTGAGATTAACCTGTCCTTTATTCTGTCTGCTGATTCGCGAAGCTCTTTCGGAGAATCGGCCTCCATTTTCCGTGCAATGACCTTGATGCCCCCGATTTCTTTGACCTCGGAGAGAACATCCCGGGATTTTTTGGAAAGGAGTTTTGATTTCAGGGACTGGATCTCCCTGTCTTTTTCCTTATGCTCCTTTAAAAGCCGCTCAACTCGTTCTTCCAATTGATCCGGGGCTGCCTTGAGTAACGAAGCCGCAGTTCTTATATCTCTTTCCAGCTTCTGGTCATATCTAAGTGCAGCATCCCCGGTCAGGGCTTCGATCCGGCGCACATTGGCCGCGACTGCGCTTTCACTTATGATCCGAAAAAGCCCAATATCACCGGTACGTTTGGTGTGAGTGCCTCCACACAACTCCATACTGACACCATCCCCAATTGACACAAGCCTTACTATTTTACCATATCGCTCTTCAAAAATGGCCATGGCCCCGGTTTTCATTGCCTCTTCTTTGGACATTTCAGTGGTATGAAGTGGCAGGTTTTCGCGGATATGCTTGTTAACAACACGTTCGACCTCAGCTATCTTTTCCGTAGACACTTGAGTGAAATGGCTAAAATCGAAGCGAAGCCTATCGGGTGTGACCAGAGACCCGGCTTGTTTTACATGATCCCCCAGGATTTCTCTGAGTGCAGCATGGAGTAAATGGGTGGCAGAGTGATTCCGGATCGTGGCATTTCTTGTTACCTCATCAACCTGTGCTTTCACCTCGTCACCAACGGAAAGCCTCCCGCCTTCCAGATGCCCTTTGTGAACAACGAGATCCTGGTTGAACTTGAGGGTATCTGTGACACGAAATCTCACTTTCCCATCTAATAGCCAGCCAATATCCCCGACCTGCCCGCCGGCTTTGCCATAGAAAGGCGTTTGGTCCAATATTACCTCAACCCGGCTCCCCTCATGGGCTGAGGTAGTTTCTTTTCCATCCACCAGCAATGCAGCTACCTTGGCCTTTGAAATAAGGGTTTGATACCCTAAAAAACGACTGGTGAAACCACGCGCCAGGAGGTCTCGATAGGCCTTTGGGATTTCTTCCTCCCCGCTGCCTTTCCATGACTCCTGAGAAAGGGTCCTTTGTCTGGCCATGGCCTTTTCATAACCGGGCAGATCTACAGAGAGGTTTTCATCCCGGGCCACATCCTCCACGATATCTACAGAAAGGCCATATGTATCGTAGAGCTTAAAGGCCAGTTCACCGGGAATGGTGTTTCTTCTTTTGGCCTTCAGTCTATTAATCTCTTCATCCAGGATCTTTACACTGTATTGGAAGGTGTCCGCAAATCGCCTCTCTTCATTACTCACTATACCTTCAATAAGGCCCTTTGACTGGACAATTTCTCCATAATCCTTGCCCATCATTTCGATCACTTTGCTGCAAATGATGTGGAGAAATGCATCTTTCAGGCCAAGGACCTGCCCGAATCGAATAGCCCTTCGGATGATGCGTCTTAAGACATAGCCCCGGCCCTCATTGGAGGGAATGATCCCGTCGCCTATCAAGAATGTGGCTGCCCGGGCATGGTCAGAAATGACACGGAAGGGTACATCCTGTTTATTGTCCTCACCATACCGCTTTTCGCAGAGGTCTTCTATCCGGGAGATAAGGTCCCTAAATAGATCGGTATCGTAATTGGATGTCACCCCTTGAACCACTGCTGTCAAACGCTCCAGTCCCATGCCCGTGTCGATGTTCGGTTTCGGGAGTGGGGAGAGCTTCCCATCGGCACTTCTATCAAATTGTGTGAATACCAGGTTCCAGATTTCCAGGTAACGATCACAGTCACACCCTGGCGCACAATCCGGTCGGCCGCAGCTCAAAGACTCGCCCTGGTCAATCAATATCTCAGAGCATGGACCGCATGGACCGGTATCGCCCATGGTCCAGAAGTTGTCTTTCTCGCCCAGACGGACGATTCTCTCCGGGGGAATACCTATCTTGCTTTCCCATATCCTGTACGCCTCATCATCGTCCCGGTACACGGAGACATACAAAAGATCTGCGGGCAATTTATAGCCTTCGGTCAAAAGTTCCCACGCCCATTCTATGGCCTCTTCCTTGAAGTAATCCCCGAAAGAAAAATTCCCAAGCATTTCAAAGAAGGTATGGTGCCGGGGCGTGTAGCCCACATTTTCAAGATCATTGTGTTTTCCCCCTGCACGTACGCACTTCTGGGAATCAGTCGCTCTGGTGTAGTTTCTTTTCTCCTCTCCAAGAAAGAGCCTCTTGAAAGGCGCCATCCCTGAATTAATAAAAAGCAGGGAGGGATCATCCAGCGGGACCAGTGAAGAACTCCCTACAATCTCGTGTCCATGTGACTTGAAGTAGTCAAGAAACTTTTGTCGGATTTCTCTATAATTCATTGTGATATCCATATAGTTTATTTGCCTGCCTTTTTTTCCTTCTTAGTTTCAATCTCTTCCTTTATCTTTCCAAGTACCGACTTTTCTATGACAAGCTGTCTTATTTTGTCTCTGATATCTGTGTTTTCCGCCAAAAAACGTCTAACATTTTGTCGTCCCTGACCAATCCTTTCTTCGCCAAAGGAGAACCAGGACCCGTTTTTCTCCACAACCCCCAAGGAAACACCCAGGTCAAGGATATCACTCTCCTTGGAGATCCCGTGCCCATAAATGAGATCAAACTCCGCTTCCTTGAACGGGGGCGCAATTTTATTTTTTACTACTTTTACCCGAGTCCTGTTTCCTACTATCTGGTCTCCCTCTTTAATGGCGCCGATGCGCCGGATATCCAGGCGTTGCGTCGCATAGAACTTCAAGGCATTGCCGCCAGTCGTGGTTTCCGGGTTCCCGAACATGACCCCGATTTTCATACGGATCTGGTTAATGAATATGACACAAGTTTTTGATTTGCTGATGGCTCCCGTAAGCTTCCTTAGGGCCTGGGACATGAGCCTGGCCTGCAACCCCATATGGCTATCGCCCATATCCCCCTCTATCTCGGCCCTGGGCACAAGGGCGGCTACAGAATCAACGATCAGGACATCGATACCGCCGCTTCTCACAAGGATCTCCACAATATCAAGCGCCTGTTCGCCGGTATCAGGCTGAGATACCAACAGGCTATCCACATCCACCCCGAGCTTTTTGGCGTAACCCACGTCAAGGGCATGCTCAGCATCCACAAAGGCCACCATCCCGCCCTTTTTTTGGGCCTCGGCAGCAATATGAAGGGCTAAAGTAGTCTTTCCTGAGGACTCGGGCCCGAAAACCTCCAAAACCCTTCCCCGTGGGACACCACCAATGCCAAGTGCTATATCCAAGGCGAGGGACCCTGTGGAAATAGCAGGTATGTCGATGACCCTCTCGTCCCCCATCTTCATGATGGAACCCCTACCAAATTGTCTCTCTATCTGAGAAATGGCCTGTTCCACCGCTCTTTCTCTATCCATAGGTTTACCTCCCTAAGCAAGTACGCTAAAGTGTCTAAATTCTACAATCCCTAAATTTTTCCAAAAAGCGGCCATGCCTTCAACTCTGAATACAGAGCGCCGCCTGGCTTCAAGTCACTTTTAAATAAAACCAGTTCTTTAAGGGTACACACCGGGCTTTTCAGATCCTGATACTTTAACAGAAGGTCATCAAGATGGGCCCCGGGCTTTGCACCCTTCCGAAATCTTCCGATGGTCAGGTGAGGTCTAAATGGCCGCTTCTCCTGTTTGATCCCAAAGGGCTTCAGGTGCTTTTGCAATGCATCTCTAAAACAGGACATCCGGTCAAGATCCCCCTCCATGCCGGTCCATAAAACCCTCGGATTTCGTCTGCCGGAAAATACTCCGGCACCCTTGAGTGAAATAGCAAAAGGACCATATCGCTGGCAAACCTTTTCTGCGGCCTTACCAATCGGCTCAACATGCCCCACAGGCACATTACCCATAAAAACCATAGTAATGTGTATGTTACCCGCCTTGACCCACCGCACATCCAGGGAAGTTTTTTTCATATCCTGTGAAATATGAGAAAGAATTCTTTTGATCTCAGGAGGCAGCTTAAATGCCAGAAAGGAACGGATTTCCATTTATATACCTTCTCACCCAGTCCAGGGCCATCATTGAGGAATTCAATTTAACCTGTACCCTGTTGCCCCAAAAGCGGTATTCCCTTGAAAAAACTTTATCCTGCGCTGCCAACCCGACATGGACCGTTCCCACTGGTTTTTGTCTGGTGCCGCCATCAGGCCCGGCAATGCCCGTAACCGCAAGGCCCAAATCGGTTTTGATCCGGTCCTTCACACCTCTGGCCATTTCCTCCACAGTCTTTTCACTGACCGCCCCGTGTGTCTCAAGTGTCCTGGGGTCTACGCGGAGAAGATCGATCTTGGATTGATTGCTGTATACAACTACCCCGCCATGGAAGTAGGAGGAACTGCCTGGAACACTCGTCAGCCTGTGCCCGATCAGTCCTCCGGTACACGATTCGGCCACCGAGAGGGACAGATTTTTCTCCAGCAGCAAATGCCCAACCACCTCTTCCATATTTTGATCGCCAGCGGCAAAGATATAGGATCCCACAAGGCGCCTTACTTCTCTTTCAACTCTATCCAGTTCTTTTGTAACTGTTGGTTCGTCCTGCCCGCGCAGGCTGATAGTAATGTGGTTCTCGGGAAAACGTGGGTAAAATCCAAAAACAATATTCCCAGTTTTCCCCTGTATTTTCTTGAAAATCTCGGCGATACCTGGCTCATTAAGCCCGTACAACTTTAAAATCCGTTGCCTCATTATGGGAAGAGTCTTGTAGTGACTCAATATCTCAGGGAGCACAATCTTGTCCATGAGATAGCGCATTTGATCCGGCACCCCGGGCAGAAAATAAAGATGTACTTCCTTTTCTATAAGGGAAAAGCCGCAGGCAGTGCCTTCAGGATTCAGCATCCTCGAACCTTGGGGCATCCACGCCATCTTCTCGAGAGAGGACGTAATCTTGATTCTCCTTACCCTGGCGTGATCCTCTATTTGGTCTAACATCTGTTGGTCAAGACAAAGTGGCCTGTTCAAAGCCTGGGCCACGATCTCGTTGGTTATGTCATCATCGGTGGAGCCGAGGCCACCGGTTACTATTACAAAACGGGATGCCTCCACAGCCCTTTTCAGGGCATCTGAGACCATCTTGTGATCATCCCCCACAGATGTAATCCGGGTCACCTTCAGCCCTGAAGCCGTTAGTCTCCCCGCGGCATACCACGAATTTAGATCAAGGGTTCTGCCGGAAGAAAGTTCATTTCCTATGGTGATAATCTCGCCGTACATCGTCTCTATCAGTCTATATAGATCAAGGTCTTAGTTAAAGGTTGATTGCTTAAATCAAAGCGCCTTCCAATTATTTGACAAAAAACAGGATCAGCCTGACACATAAATGTGCATAAATACCTGCTACCAGGTCATCCGTGACGATGCCCAGGCCACCCCTGAGCTTTTCCGCCTGTTTTATGGGATAGGGCTTAAAAATGTCGAAAACCCGGAACAAAACAAAGCCTAACCCCAAGGTCAACCAGGAGAGGGGCAAAAGGAACATGGTCAGTAAAAAGCCCGCTACCTCGTCAACAACCACCTCTGAAGGGTCGCTGTGACCAAGTAGCTCTTCGCTCCGGCCCGAAGCCCAGATGGCCACTCCTACCACCATGACGATGACAAAAACGCCGGGGACGGTTCCAAGACAGGCCACGGCAAATACGAGGGGAAGAGCGGCTATGGTCCCAAATGTTCCCGGGGCCACCCACAGAAGGCCTGTGCCAAACCAGGTGGATAATGCTAAGGAGGTCTTTCCTGAAAAATCAGCTTTCCTGAAAATGCTCCATATTTTGAATTTATCAGATTGAGATTTTGACATCAAGCAGGTATTGGTGTGTCGGATCTATTCTCATTTTCCTTTGTTTAACCCTATCACCCAGTAAAATATCTCCCTCAGGGGGCGATTGGTTTTTAATGCAACCTCACGGCAGGCCTCATATTCCGGAAGTAAAAAGGGGGTTCCGTCTCTTTCAAGTACCTTCTTGACCTTGACCTTGCCCCAGGGACTCTCAACTTCTGCCACAGAGCGTTGCAATACCATACGCTGGGTGTATCGGAATCGAATGCCCAGGGTGCTGCTCTCCCTGAAAAAGATATCCATCAACGTATCCTTTTGGTCAGGACGGCCCATGACCTGGACCTGGATCCCGGGGCGATTTTTTTTCATCTGAACAGGACAGAAAACCACATCTAAGGCCCCGGCATCAAATAGCCGGTCCATAAGAAACCCCAGCCACTCAGGGCTCGTGTCGTCAATATTTGCCTCAAGTATAATAACGGTATCTGCCTGGCCCTCAGTCTGCGTTTGCCCGATAAGAATCCGAACCATGTTGGGCCTATCTGACAAATCTCTTTTTCCCACCCCATATCCGATATTCTCTACCACCATAGGAGGCATGGGCCCAAAAGAAGTGGCAAGCCCTTTCACAAGGGCAGCACCGGTTGGGGTCACCATTTCATGATGCGTCCCAGAATCATAGACCGGAAGGCCCTCAAGGAGGGCGGTAGTGGCTGGTGCCGGAACCGGTATCCTGCCATGGGCAGTCTCTACAAAGCCAGAACCAAGAGGGAGGGAAGACACAAAAAGTGAAGTGACCCCTAAACGTTCAAGACCGTACACAGTTCCGACTATATCAATGATCGAATCCACGGCGCCAACTTCGTGGAAATGAACCTCCTCCGGCGCCTTGTTATGGATTTTCCCTTCCACACTGGCAATCTCTTCAAATATTCTGACACTTTTTTCCTGAACCCCACTGCTCAAGCTTCCCTTCCGGATGATATTCCTGATGACTTCCAGGTTCCTCGGGGCCTGTTCTTTCCCTTCTGTTTTGACCACAAAGCGAGTACCGAAGATCTGGCTTCGCGCCTCATGCTTCATTTGCAGATGGAAATTATCGAGCTGGAGGCCTTGAATCTTTTGATCCAAGTCTTCAAAGGAAAGGCCCGCATCCAGCAGGGCACCTATAAACATATCCCCGCTAATACCAGAGAAACAGTCGAGGTAGGCAATTTTCATGTAACGGCTCCATGTAGAAAAACAAAAACCACAAAAAACCTTGCCGAACAGGCAAGGCATTCTATCAAAACATTTTGATTTTTTTAACAAAACATCCTTTTGATGTCAATAAAGGAAAAACCCGTTCAGCAATTCTCATTATGGCTTCGATCTGGCAGAGCCTAAAGGTTATAATTAAAATTGCCGATATCCTTATCATTGACTTTTTTACAAAAACGATTATAGACACAATAAACAGTTTTATCGAGGTGTTAAATGAGCCTGTTGTGTGGACTTAAGCGAATATTTTTTCTTGTGTTCCTGACGAATTTTACGCTCTTTGCCCTATTAAGCATTGCTATCAGTGAAGGTGTGGATAGGAAACCATCTATCCGTGTAATCTATGGGGGAAGTCTGTTCGGCACACTCAAACCGTGCGGCTGACATGAATTACAGGCGGGGGGGCTTTCTCGCCAGAAAACAGAGACAGATCGATTAATTGCAGAAGCGGGTCGGGAAAATACCATAGTTATAAATACGGGAGATAACCTTTTCCAAACCGGCGAACATGAACTGGAACATAAGAAGGCCGAAGTGATATTTAAAGCCTGGGATAGGATAGGGATCGATTTTGTCGGCCTGGGTGAGCAGGAGTTTATTTTTGGGGTTCCGTTAATAGGCAATATGACAAAGAAATCACAGATACATTTGGTGTGTGCTAACGTAAAAGATATCCACCGTATATCGCCATATCTTGTTCCATATTTACGGTTGAGCAAGGGGATGAAACAGGTGTTGATTACCGCTGTGATAGACCCACAGGTCCTGAAATCGACCGATGAGAAAATAACATTCACCGATCCGGTTACTGCCCTGAAAAGAATACAGGAAACCATCAACCATGATCTTTTTATCGTTATTTGCCATGCTGATGCTGCCAAAGCGGAAAAATGGCTAACCCAGGTAAGCGGCATTGACCTGGTGATTCTGGGACACCAACCTGGTGTTAGTGAGAAAAAAGTGGAAATAAAGGGGGTAATTGTAGCGTTTAACAATGACCGGGGCCAGTTCGTATCCTATGCCGATCTTGTGCCAAAGGATGGTCGCTATGCAGTTTCTGGACCACATAACATAAGGCTGCAGGCAAAAATAGCAGAAGACAGGTCTGTTGTTAGGCTGATAGAGGAATATGAAACCTGGAGCAGGAAATATTATTACGCAAAGAGTAAAAAACAGCATTTGGCCAAGGCACCGCCTGATATTGAAAACATCTATGTTGGTAAAGAACGCTGTAAGGAATGTCATGAAGAAACAGTCGTTTCCTGGGCAAAAACCGCGCATGCAAGGGCCCTGGATTCGTTGTTAAGAAAAGGGAAAGAATATGATCCCCAATGCCTTCCATGCCATGTAACCGGAATGAATGACAAGTCGCATGGAGGTGGGTTCATATCCCTTAATCTAACACCTCACATGGTGAATGTTCAGTGTGAGCAGTGCCATGGCCCTGGCGGACTGCATGCACAAGACCCGGAAAATGTGTCTGCCCGGTTGTCTGGAGAGCAAACTTGTCTGAATTGTCATACAAGGGACACAGACCCCGGCTTTTCCTACAAGAAAAAACAAAAGACAGGCATACACTGAAATTACACGAATGGCTCGGCTCGCTGAAAATCGGGCAAAAAGGGAGAATGTGCGGTCTGGATCCCTGGCACTTTTTCCGGGAACTGAACAAAAAGATTTTCAAAGCCAAGTTCCATGGCATGGGAGTAAACTTTGTCAAATTCTTCGTGGGAAAGAAGCCGGTTCAAGGCCTCATCCTTTTGCTGTGCTATTGGTTGGTACTGCGACATAAGGCTCAGGGGCAGGCCCTTGCCAAACTCTACAAAAAGGCTGGTCAAGGCTTCCATACTGTTCCTCACATTCCCTGGCAGAATCAGATGCCTGACAAGAACACCCTTTTTTGCAATCTCTGATCCTTTAAAGAATGTGTCAAAAAACCCTTTCTGTTTGACCATCTCTCCGATCGCATCAAGCGCCACTTGAGGGTAATCCCGGCACTTTGAGAGTTTTATGGCCAAAGATGAATCCGAATATTTGAAGTCGGGAAGGTAGATGTCGGCGTAATCTTCAGCGGATTTTAACATTTCTACGGACTGATAGCCGGAGAGATTATAAAGAACTGGAAGATCAAAGCCTTCTTTACGCAACAGAGAAACAAGGCGGAAAACATGCGGGAAGAAATGGTCCGGAGTCACAAAATTGATATTGTGGACACGATGATTCCGGATCATATCTTCTATCTTTTCTAACAATTCACCTGTACTTATTTCTACGCCCAGGCCTTTGTGCGAAATCTGATAATTCTGGCAGAAAGAACATCTAAGGGAGCAGCCCGTGAAAAAAATTGTTCCTGAACCATTCATGCCCGTGATAGGCGGTTCCTCCCCGAAATGGGGCCCTACGTAGGCCACCCTTAGCTGATCCGTTTCTCCGCAAAACCCTAAATGAGCCACGCCATCGTCCCTGACCCTGTTCACGCCGCAGTAACGGGGACAAAGACGGCAGTTTTCATAAGATTCTCTATACATTAAACCAGCTCCCTGCCCACGCCACAGGCAACCAACCTCTCACACTGCCTGACCTCATCCATCCAGCACTTCCCGCGCTGTTTTCGCCAGGTACTGGATCAAGAGTGGCTTCATGACAATAGGCTTAATCGCTACGTGAGATAGGGCGCCCACTGATTTGCTGTCTCCAGAATATATCCGGGCTGGACATGTTCCACGATACGGTTATGACCCGGTAACAGGACATCCACTTCCAGTTCGGCAAGGGTAAGAAGTGAGTCCCTGAGTGTAGGGCCATTTGCCCCATGGAGATCAAAACGGCCAATGGCATAGTCTGCATAAACTACATCTCCCGGGATGAGAATTTTTCCAGATCGATTGTATAGTGCGATGCTACCCTGAGAATGCCCTGGAATATGGATCACCTCCCAGGTCATATCCCCCATCTTTAGTGTTTCGTCTCCCTCAAGCTTGCGATCAATTTCAAATTTAAACGCATCCTTTTTAATATTATACTGGGCCTGGCACATGGTCTTGAACATATCCATCCCATAGACGGTTCTGTCATCACCTTGTTCCAGGGGTTCTGCCTCTTTTGTATGCACCCAGAGTTTAGCGTGCGGGATTTCATTCAGGATCTCCTTTAGGCAACCAATGTGATCCAGGTGCGTGTGGGTCATGATCACCCTTTTTATGTCTGAAAGCGAAAGGCCCAGTTTTTGGATTGACTCGATTTTGTATGCACCTTTCCCCATCAGGCCTGCATCAACAAGGGTAAGATCTCCGGAAGTGGGTTTCCCTATTACGTATACGTGGGAGTCGGGGATAGATTCGTCCTGGCCCGAGATATAAAAGACTCCTTCTGAAACCTGTTTCATGTCTTTCTCCTTTAGACCTCGTTGAGTAGTTGAGTGGTTGAGCAGAAAAATAATTACTATTATTTCCAGATGTTATAACTTTTCAAACACCGAATGTCAAATGCCTCCTTTAGACCTCGTTGAGTAGTTGAGTGGTTGAGCAGAAAAATAATTACTATTATTTCCAGATGTTATAACTTTTCAAACACCGAATGTCAAATGCCTAAAATATGTAACCGTTCAAAGGTTCAAAGTTCCATGGTTCACGGTTCAAGGTTAACTGATGAAAACTAAAACAACCCTGAACTCTCGTATGTGACTCCGCAAGG
>MVDB01000100.1 GCA_002050025.1 Desulfobacteraceae bacterium 4484_190.2 | reverse complement strand
CATTTACATTTAAAGTCCTCCCGAATGCCCTGAAGATCAAATGCTGAGTTGTTTTGAAAGATGTTCGATGTTCATTTTTTTCAGGCCCTTCTGGGCAAAAACAACTTAGCGCTTAGCAGATGATATATTCACATGGTTGCCACGTCATATGGCAAAAATACCAGACTCGATTATCGGTGGATCTTCCACGTCTATGGTATGGACTATATCCTTATACATCCGTTTTTTCATCTCGCCGATTACCTCTCTCCGTTTGTTCAAGCTTTTTGCAAAAAACAGGGCCTCACTCATCAAGTCATCCATATGGCAGCTTTTCATGACTATGTGATGCGCTTCGCACTCCTCGGCTGTGGCCCGTTTTCCGGTATACTGCATTTCCTCAAACTTGTACATAGGGATGGCTTTTTCGATGATGGCAATCATGCCGGGAAGAAACGGAATGCCAAGGTCTACCTCTGGAAAGGAAAAAAAGCCCCGGTCAGAACGCATAAAGCGAAAGTCAAAGGCACAGCTCATGATGGCTCCGCCAGCAAACACATGGCCTGATATCGCGGCGATGGTGGGCATTGGATAAATGAGGATCCGCTTGAAGAACCTCATCATCGTATATAAAAATGTCTTTGTTGTTTCCGTATCATTTTTCTGAATAAAAGGCGCCAGCCAATCCAGGTCAATTCCGTTGCAGAAAATTTTTTCATGGGATGAGGTAACAACCAGCGAATTGGCCTCTGTATCATTTTCCACCTCATCTAAGACCGCGAGAAAGCACTCCAAAAATGCAAGATTGAACCGGTTTTCACCATCGTTCATGGTGACAATGGCTACATTATCATCCAGCGTGTATTCTATAATTGCCACTCTCTATTATTCCTTCGGCCTTGATCTTTTCATAGTATATCAAGGTTTCCTTGAGTGCCGCCGGTTAACTGCAGTTCCCAAATTTCGACTTCAGTATCCCCAGGATCAAACTGCTCCCCATGCGCACAAGAAAAAATGTAACTCAGTGAGAATACCAACAAAAGCGCTACTATAAACCTTGAATTTAAACTCGTCATGATGTGCCTCTTAACAGAAAGGTTGCAAACGCTTTTCCCAATGCTTTTTCATGCTGCAGACAACAAAATAGGTGTTGGTATTATTGGCTTCCACATTTTCAGTTGCCTTCTTGGTCACGGTTATAGTTATTTCCCTTAATACCATTATCTTACCAATCTAACAAGGTTTCTTTAAAATCATTTCTGGTAACAAAGACGCTAATGGGGATTTTAGTGTGTTATGGATTTTTCAAAAGGGAAATGGATTTCATTAATTAATTTAAACTTGACACAAAAACCCTCTCCCGCCTATATTAATAAGGTATAAAAGTTAATTCCGCTTAATAACATTTTAGGTTTTTTCTAATTCCCTGTCTTTTTTTTAACTTTAAGCAAATCAAATCTATCACTATGCACTATTCATACTAAATAAGGCCAAGAAAAATATTTAATGGTAAGGTTAAATAGTAATAGAATCCCCATTCTTTTTTAGGTAGAAAATCGAGAAATGAGGCCTAAAATGACCTCTTTCAGTATGAAGTTCCAGATTTAAACCCTTAACCCTAAACAAAGGAGGTAAAGACATGAAAACAAAATTTTTTGTGGTCATGATGGTGGCGGTTCTGTTTATTTTTCCTACGAACAGGGCATTGGCTGAAAAGCCCATCATCCTAGGTTGTCCTCTGTCAACCGCATTTCTCTATGGTTGGGATGCAGAAAGGGGAATCAAATTGGCAGTGGATGAGATCAATGCCAAGGGTGGTGTCAACGTGGGAGGCGAAAAACGGCCGTTCAAGGTAGAGGTGATTGATACCCGTGATCTGGAACCCGGGGTTCCGGTCAGTGAGGCCCTCCTTGCGGTGGAAAAGCTGATTTTGGATAAAAAGGCTGATTTTATCTTGGGCGGGCCGGTTCGTTCCGAGGCGGCACTGGCGGCTATGCCCCTTTTATCCAAGTACAAAAAAATTTCAATCCTTAGTACAGGGGTATTGACCCCAAAATACAGCGCACTGGTGGCAAAACAATATGACAAGTACAAATATTGTTTTCGTATTCACGGTGAAGCCAGACAGCTTGTTGGTGAAATGTTTGCTAACTTCACCGAATTGAAAGAAAAATATGGATTTAACAACTTGTTCATAATCGCCCAGGATGTCTCACATGCGCGGGGTGCGGCCAAGGTTATGAAAAAAGTGGCCCTTAAAAAGGGCTGGAATGTGACCGGAGTGGAGATTTACCCCACCGGTGCCAGCGATTTTTCCATGGGATTGCTCAAAGCAAGAAAGACCAAAACGGAAATTATCAATATCTGGATGGATATGCCTGAGAGCTCAATTCTCCTGAAACAGTGGTATGACATGAAGATCCCCGCTCTTCCCTTTGGTTCCACTCTTGCCGCGGCCGAACAACCGGGCTTCTGGAAGGCCACGGAAGGGAAGGGAGAATACACCCTTTGCAATGTGGTCAATGCAGGCAATGCCCCATCCGAAGCCACACCGTGGACCATGAAATTTTACAATGCATATGCCAAGAAATGGGATGTTGAGCCCGAAGGGCTTGGCAGTTCCAGCAGTTATATGGCGGTATATGTGCTAAGGGATGCAATCGAACGTGCAGGCACATTAGATTCCGACAAGGTGGTTCCCGCACTTGAAAAAACGGATGTAATGGGCGTATATGGAAGGCTCAGATTTGACCCAAAGAGCCACCAGGTTATTCCAAGTATGGATCCAAAGGAAGGGGCCGTAGGCACTGTTTTGCAATGGCAGGCTGGAAAAAGGATCGTGGTATTTCCGAAAAGCATTGCCACAGGCTCTATCAAACTGCCGCCCTGGATGAAGAAATAAAATTGCTTCGCAATTTTATATAACGTCCGGCACTCATCACGGACTGAGTGCCGGACAGCCTCCTTTTGAAATTCTGAAATGGAATTATGGATATCCTGATCTATGGCACCATCAACAGCATTGCATTAGCGCTTATGGCCCTGGGCTTTGCCCTGGTTTACGGAATAAGCAGGGTTCCCAATTTTGCCCATGGGGCCCTTTACGTGATAACCGGCTTTATAGCCTGGAGCTTATTGCGGACCTTAGGGCTCAACTATTTTTTCAGCATTGTATTGGCCATTATTGCCATCGGGGTGGTGGGTGCCCTCATGTATCAGTTTGTGCTCATTCGTGTGCGGGGGATGGCTATATCGGAGATCATTGCTTCCTATGCAATCGGGCTGGCTATCTTAGAAGGATTGCGATGGGGAGGATTCAAAGGATCGACCTATACGCTGCCTGTATTCATTGAGGGGAGCATGACTATCGGCGATATTCCTGTCGATTTCCATCGCATTTTAGTTGTTGGTATTGGGGCCGCGGTTGTTATCTCCCTCTGGCTTTTTACCCATTATACAAGAATAGGCCTGGCCCTGAGGGGAATGGCCCAGGATGAACGTGCGGCCCTGATGCTTGGAATCGATTCCGATGTCATGGCGGTTGTAGCCATGGCATCCGGTGCCATGCTTGCGGGCCTGGCCGGTATTGTTTTGCTCCCTTTGGGAAACATAGTGGTGGAAAAGGGGTATGATGTCTTGATCCAGGCCATTGCCGTATGTATCGTGGGGGGGCTGGGAAGTTGGATGGGCGCTGTACTGGCGGCCTTTCTCATTGGATTTGCACAGATATTGACGGTGGTCTATCTGGGGACCCATTTTCAAATGGTGGTGTCCCTGCTGGCGATCATTCTTACCCTCATATTTCGGCCTTCAGGACTCTTTGGTCGACAAAAGGAACTGGAAGAAAGGGTGTAAGGCTTTAATATGGAGCAACGTCGCAAGGAAAGGATTGACCGGGGTATCAAGGTCCGAACGGATGGTCTGTATGCCTTGATGTCCTGGCGGGAGTTGGGCTATCTGACCCTGCCCAGGCTGGTGTTGATTGTGGGAATGCTGATACTGCCTTTTGTAATGCCCAGCATGTACTGGCAGAGGGTCATCTCCATCGTGTGTATCTATGCCCTGCTGGCCGTGAGCTTTGATCTCTTAGCCCACTTTGTCGGCCTTGTTTCCTTGGGCGGCGCCTTATTTATCGGTGTGGGCGGGTATATTTCCGCCATAATGAATACTTCTTTCGGGTTTCCACCCCTTCTGGCGATCCCCATCGCCACTATTGCAGGCGCCGGTATCTGCACCCTGCTCCTGTTTCCATGTCTTCCCCTGCGAGGGGTCTATTTTGCTATCGTGAGCCTTATGTATCCCCTGGCAATGGCCAGGGTCATCGAGGCCCTGGATATTCTGGGGGGCACGGACGGGATCATGGGGATAGACAGCTTTCCCAATCGCTGGATCGAGCAGTATTTTGTTATTCTAATGGTGCTTCTGTTTTTATTCGGGGTGAGACGATTGGTCAACCTGGATCTCGGCCTGGTGTTGCGCGCGGTCAAGGATAATGACCAGGCTGTGAGGGCCTCGGGCATGAACATCACATTTTATAAGGCCGTGGCCGTGTTCTTCTCCTCTGCCATGGGGTGTCTTGGCGGCGCCTGCCTTGTGCATATTTACATGTGGTCCGGCATATCCTTGTTTGCCCTGGATTTTTCTATTCTTCCCATTGCAGCGACAGTCATTGGCGGAGCAGGCACCATCGTGGGCCCTGTTTTGGGGTGTCTTATCCTGGTCCCGGTCTCCGAGTTATTGCGGGACTTCGGGACACTGCGTATCGTTTTTTATTCCCTGATACTTGTGGCATTCATTGTTTTTCGCAGTGAGGGGATTATGGTTTACGGTCAGCGTAAGTACCATCAGATTGAAAGGTGGGTTAAGGTATGAGCGATCAACCTATCCTGGAAGTCAAAGAGGCCACAAAAACCTTTGGCGGCATTCTTGCCCTAAACCGGGTCAGTTTCCACGTCAATGAGGGAGAGATATTGGGCATCATCGGCCCGAACGGTTCAGGTAAGACAACCCTGATCAACTGTATCACCGCATTCATCAAGATGACCTCGGGCAAGATCTTCTTCCGGGGAAAGGATATCAGCCGTAAACCGGCCCACAAGATTGCGGATATGGGGCTGACCCGGACGTTCCAGATCATGCGGCCTTATTACAGCCTGCCGGCTTATAAAAACCTGGTGATCCCCCTGTTTTCACCCCGTGCCAAACGCACGGGAGGCTGGAGGGGCGGCGGCAAACTTGGGGACCGGAATACCGTGGGTATCGACATTCTGGAAGAAATTGGTTTTGAACGGGATTCCTTTGTCCCCTACAAAATGGCCTCCACCCTTCCCACCGGTTACCTGAAACGTTTGGAGCTTGCCCGGTGCCTTGCCCTGAAACCGGAGATTATACTCTGTGACGAAGTCTTTTCAGGGTTAAGCATGAGTGAGATCGCCAGCATGGTGCCCCTTATAGAGCGCCTGCAGATGGATGGTATTGCCTTAGTCATGATAGAACACCGGTTGCGGGAGCTTTTCCGGGTTGCCCGAAGGATTATGGTATTGAACTTTGGCGAAAAGCTGATTGAAGGGACTCCCGAAGAGGTCATGGCCGACGAGAAGGTGAAAGAGGCATATTTTGGGTCTGCTGAGGAGGTCGAGGAGGTCATGACCTATGCTTGAGGCTAGCGGCCTGATGGTCTTCTATGAAAATATGCTGGCCCTCAATAATGTCAGTATCAAATGTGAGGACAAACAGATCGTGGGGGTGTTTGGTGCTAACAGCGCCGGCAAATCCTCCCTCATGTATACGGTTTCTGGTATTATGGAGGATATCAGGAAAAAGGAGGCGATGGCCGGTGGAGAGAGGATCACCGTTTTAGGACAGGTGCTGTTTTTGGGGCGGGACATCACGGATTTTAAACCGAGCAAGCGGGCCAGGGAAGGGATTATACTCTGCCCTGAGCGAAGGAGAATATTTCCCGAATGTAGCGTAATTGAGAATCTGCGCATAGGGGCCTACTTAGCCACTCCATCCCAGGCCAAAGATACCCTGGAATATGTGTTTAAAATATACCCTGCCCTTGAAAGACTTCAGAAAAGGGTGGGCGGGTTTTTGAGCGGGGGAGAGCAGCAGATGCTGGCAGTCGGCCGCGCGCTCATGGCCCAGCCAAAGCTGTTGCTTATGGATGAACCGCTGTTAGGTCTTAGCCCTCGTATCCAGGCCATGCTGATCCGGTCCACAAAAGAGATCCGGGACGAAAAAGGGATTTCCATAATCGTGACCGAGCAGTATGCCAGGCCAGTCCTGCCAATCGTGGATTATGCCTTTATCTTAGAAAATGGGGCCGCGGTGTTAGAGGGGCCCCGGGATGAGGTGTTGAACAACCCGGACGTGCGTTCGGCCTACTTCGGGGTTTGAGAATAGTGTTGGTCGGTAGTTGCAACTTGTCCTCAAAAAAATTCCCCTCAACCCGCCAGAGGGTAAGGGGGTTTTTACCTGCCGTTAATCAGGGTCTGCCACCTGAAAAATTCCAGGTGGAAACAACCGGTAAATGATTATGGCCAACAGGCATAACGAGGAGCCAAACAGGTAATGAGCAATAACGAACAGGCATGGGAAAAGGAATTGACCTTTACCCGGTTTGACCGGATGAGTGAAAAGTACCCGGACCGTGCCGCCGTGGTCTATCTCGGAGAGAACTTTTCCTATGCGCGCCTGCGTGACCTTAGCGAGCGTTTTGCCGGTTCTCTGGTAGACATGGGTGTTAGGAAGGGCGATCGGGTCATGGTTTACATCTCCAACTGCGTCCAGTGGCTCATCGCGTTCTTAGGCATCCAGAAAGCCGGGGCCGTGCTTGTGCCGGTCGCCCCGATCTATACCTCTTTTGAGATTGAATATATGATCAAAGACTCAGGGGCCGAGATAATCATCTGTCTTGATACCAATTTTTGCTATGTCAAGGAGGTTTTTGACAAGACAGGACTCAAGA
>MVDB01000099.1 GCA_002050025.1 Desulfobacteraceae bacterium 4484_190.2 | reverse complement strand
CCACAACTCCTCGGCCTCCTTCACGATAGTATCCACTGAAAACTGATACTGACCCGGCATTGTGGAAATTGGATCCTTTATACCCTGACCATATTTCACAAAAAGGGGAGCAATGAAGTCCTTTACAGATAGACTTGTCTCCCTTACCATCTCCCGAATCGCATTAGTCCGTCTAAGTCTGCGTGGTCGTATGATCATGACTTACCTTTCATTTTTCCCCTGCACCAGTAACTGCCTGTATAGACCAAGGTCTTAAATTTTGAGCCGAGTTTTTGGAATCAGAAATGGGTACTGCTACTTTACAAAATCTCTGCATCCGTCAAATAACAGGCAGGGTCGGGGGCCCAGATGTCACCGGTGACGGCTTCTGCCCTCACCCTGAAATTTCCGGCACAGATATCCAGCCATTTGCATGTGGCACAACGGCCCTTGATATAATTTTTCTTGTCCTTTAGTTTTGCCATTAAAGGGTTGGAAAAATCTGACCAGATCTCACTGAACGGTCTTTCAAGGACATTACCAAACGTATAATGCCGCCAGAATTGATCCGCATGCACGGAACCATCCCAGCTAATGCATCCGATGCCACGGCCAGAACTGTTTCCCTCATTCATCTTAAGAAGCTGGAGGACCTCTTCTGCCCTTGGGTTTTTTTCCCTTAACATTCGAAGATAGAGATAAGGGCCATCCGCATGATTATCCACTGTCAGGACCTCTGTAGGCATACCACGGTCGTGTAAATCTTTGGTCCTGTCAATAATTAAATCGACCACCTTCCTGGTTTCACTATGTCCCAGGTCTTCCCCCACCAATTCGGAGCCTCGTCCCGCATAAACAAGATGGTAAAAGCACACCCTGGGGATATGCTGTGCTTCCAGCAGGTCAAAAATGTGTGGGATCTCGTCAACATTCATTCGATTAATGGTAAACCTCAACCCAACTTTAAGCCCCACTTCCTGACAATTCTTTATGCCTGTCAGGGCATCTCGAAATGCCCCCTTTTTTCCACGAAAACGGTCATTGACAGGCTCCATGCCGTCTATGCTGACCCCAACATATGAAAGGCCAACGTCCATCAACTTCCTGGCTTTGTCTTTAGTAATAAGAGTTCCGTTCGTTGAGATGACAGCCCTCATCCCTTTGCCAACAGCATAACTGGCAAGCTCAATTAGATCGGGCCGCATGAGAGGCTCCCCCCCGGAAAAAAGGATGACCGGAGCGCCGTAAGAAGCGAGGTCATCAATCACGGCTAAGCCCTGGTCATGGGTCAATTCCTTTTCGTGTACGCGGTCAACGGCACGGGCATAGCAGTGAACACAGTTTAAGTTGCAGGCCTGAGTGATATTCCAAACCACTACAGGCTTTTTGTCCTTGGAAAACTGGAGCAGATGAGAAGGTAGTTCGCTGGAACGTCTCCCGTAGCGAAGGGCATCCGATGGTTCTACAGTACCGCTGTATAGTTTAGATATGCCTATCATAATAAAAGTGACTAAAGTGAACTAAAGTGCCTAAAGTATGGACAGATCGCAATAGGACTGTCTTTGAGCCCTATCCATAAATTCAGCTCACTTTAATTTATACTCCTCGGATGAATAATCCTGATGATAAAACTTTTTCACGAGATTGTTTACAAAACTGTCCATGTCTGTAACCGCCTCATCATTAATGACAAAGCGTTCAATGCCGGATCGATCCTTTACAAGCTTAAGACCATACTCCAGCCTTTCTGCCAATTGAAGGGCCAAATGCCCTGCCTCCTGATCTGTTCTGATCGCCTGCTTTATGATTTCATCAATGGCACTTTCGTCAAATGAGACTTCCACTTCCAACTTTTCAACCAATGAGGCTTCCTCAAGTTTTATCTGACTGTACATTTCTATAAAGTCATCAAAGGCCGTATTGATATCAGAGATGTTTTTCAAGTAAAGCTCTGCAATAAGAGCCAGTCTCCTTTCATTGATCTCAAGGCCGTACTCTATTGAGAAATCAACTGCTTTTTTGGAAATATACGCCTTGATATTCTCAAGCTCCCTCTTTTTGGCCCTTTCAAACCTTTCTCTCCTATCCAAATCCTCCGGGTTTTTTAACAACATCTCAAGTTGAGCCTCTGGATGCTCGACCACATCGAGAGTTACCAAAAACCTCTTGAGCCCTGAACGGGGCAGTCTCTTTTCAAAGGTGATCAGGGCCTTTTCAATGGCGCTCACGAGTCCTCGAGCCCCTGTCTTTTCTGCCGCCGCTATCTCCGCGATCTTCATCAAGGCTTCATCTTCGAACTTAATATCAATCCCGTAGGCCATGAAATCCAGTCGTTTACTAATAATAATAGGATTGTTGGGATTTTTGAGAATTTTGAGTAAATCTTCCTTGCTAAGCTCGTCAAATACCACAACGATAGGGAGCCGCCCAACAAACTCTGACTCAAATCCAAAATCTATTAGATCCTTGGCGGTAACCTCCTTGAGAATTTCCCAGGGGACCTCCGCGGATCTGACATCTGCCTCAAAGCCTATCCCCTGACTTTGAAGCCTTTTTCTGATAATCTGGGTCAACTCACCAAAGGCCCCACTCATGATAAACAGGATGTTTTTCGTGTTGACTACTCTTTTTTCTTTTTTCCCAGTCCTTCTGTATTGCTCAATGGCCTGTATCTGGGATATAGGATCGTGGGCTACCTTTAAATCCACTTCCGTTTCTTCCATAGGCTTTAAAAGTGCCCTCTGCACACCGGTGCGGGAAACATCGTGACCAATCAAATTCTGAGATGAAGAGATCTTATCGATTTCATCAATATATATGATTCCATTCTCAGCAAGCTTGATGTCATCATTGGCATCCTGGACGAGCTCACGGACAAGATCTTCCACATCACCACCAACATAGCCGGTTTCACTGAATTTTGTGGCATCCCCCTTCACAAAGGGAACCCCCAGCTTCTGTGCAATAAGTTTAATAATATAGGTTTTGCCCACCCCGGTTGGACCGACCATGAGTACATTGTTTTTGATCATACCAACCCTGGTGGTCTTCTTCCTGTCAGATTTTTTTGCATATTTGATCCTGTTAAAATGGGTGCAAATCTTGGTAGCCAAAACGGCCTTGGGCTGATCCTGTCTGACAATAAACCCATCGAGATAGGCTTCCAATTCCTCGGGCAACATATCAAAAGACGGGACCCCTTCTGAATCAGGTCCCGTGCGAGTATCATCGGTAGCTGCCTGATCTCCTCTCGGAAAAACAAGAGGGGAGATAATTTTCACTCGATTACCATATTTCCTGGAAAGATAATCACTTAACTCTTTCTCGAGCTCTTGCTGATTCGGGATCCTGTCTCTTCCAGCTTTATCCAAACCTTTTTTTTGGTCTACCATATTATTCAACCCCTTGCGCCTGTTGATGTGCTATTGATTTTTAAATATATTCATTGAGATTTGGAATTTCAACCCCCATATTCCTGTCATATATCGGAATCAACAAAAAACTATATTGGGTTATATCCAGGCAAGTGGGAGTTTTGATAGCGGCAAAGTTGTGATTATGTGGCCCAAGATGTAAGGCATAGGTAAAAGCCCTAAGCCGTGGGCCTTAGGCCTGAAGACCTGAGCCTTGTTCCCTTAGCCATTATTCAATCCCCCCCCCCAGACTTTCATAAACTAATAATGATCCAAAAAAATCTTTCCTTAAACACTATGGCATTGACTCACGTATTCGATTCAATTAACCTTACAGGATAGCTTCACGTTTCTATACAGTGCGACTTCGCTGCTTAAAAAAAAGCAAAAAATGATATCAGGCCATAGTCCTGGAAATTTGATGCTTTGCTGGCTCAATAGTAACTCAGGTTTTAGAACATGATCTATTTTCTCATAAAAGGCAGGCAATAACAAATGGTTTCGAGGCTGGAAATCAGATTAAAGAAGGAACTGCTGGATGCTGAAGGTTCCGGGATAAAGCGAAAATCAAGCGAGTATTTCGGGCTTGAAGTCGAGGACATTCGGGTAATCCGGGTGTTAACCATCGACGCAGACATGGAGCAGGCTCAATTAGAGCAAATCCGAACAGAAATATTCACCAATCCGCTTACAGAAGAATCTTCTTATTCTCCCATAGCCACTGACTTTGAATGGCTGATATGGATAGGATTCCGCCCGGGCGTCAGGGATACGGCTGGGAGCACAGCAACTGAAGCCATTGAAGACCTTACAGGATACAAGTTCAAACCAGATGAGGCCGTGTATTGCTCAAAGCTTTATGAAATCAGAGGGAATCTAACCGAGCCGCAGGTTCAAATGATTGCCACCGAATTACTGGCCAATTACATAGTTCAGCAATGGAAAATATATTCAAAGGCGGACTGGCGCGCTGACGAAGGCATCGGATTTTCAGTACCAAGAGTTATTATTGATCGTGAAGCTGAGCTAAGCCTTATTTCCATCGAAACTGACGAAGAATTAAGGAAAATCTCCCTTGAACGTAATCTTGCACTCCAGGACAGGGACATACCTGTTATCAGACAGTACTTTTTGAGAGATGATGTCCTTAAAGAAAGAAAAAAAGTCGGCCTGGATCAGCCCACAGACGTGGAGTTGGAATACATTTCTCAGGCTCGAAGCGACCACTGCAACCACAACACCTTTAGAGGTCTTTTCAGATATCATGACCTGGCCACGGGAAACCGCGAAACTGTCGACAACCCCTTTAAATCCTGTATTGAAGCCCCCACCCTAAAGATCAAAGGAAAAAAAGATTGGGTCATATCGGTTTTATGGGACAATGCCGGGGTGGGACGCTTTGACAATCATTACTATTATGTGATTACAGGGGAAACACACAACAGCCCGTCAAACATGGAAGCTTACGGAGGTTCAATTACCGGGATCGTAGGCATCTACCGGGATCCCATGGGCACTGGAAAAGGTTCAAAACTCATACTTGGAATGTATGGCTACTGTGTTGGTCACCGGGATTACGACGAAAAACTGTTGCCCCACCTTCACCCTCGCCGCTTACTTGATGGAATAATTGAAGGAGTAAAAGATGGTGGGAATAAAAGCGGAATCCCTACCCCTTTCGGATTGCTTCTTTTTGACAACAGCTATATCGGCAAATGCCTCGTCTTTGTAACGGCCATGGGTATCATGCCGGCCCAAATCGCTCATGACTCGTCTCACAAGAAAACAACCAGCCCTGGAGACATCATCATAATGTCGGGAGGTAGAGTTGGCAAAGACGGGATACATGGGGTCACTGCTGCATCCAAGACCTATAGCGAACACACACCAGCAGGTCATGTACAGATCGGGGACCCATACACCCAGAAAAAGATGCACGATTTCCTGCTTGAAGCAAGGGATGAAGAGCTCATATCCTACATCACGGACAATGGTGGGGGGGGACTATCCTCCTCCATTGGCGAATCTGCCTGCTTCAGTAACGGCTGTCGAGTGGATCTGGACAAGGTACCCTTGAAATATTCTGGCCTAGACCAATGGGAAATCTGGGTTTCCGAATCTCAAGAAAGGATGACCATTGCGGTTAAGGCACAGGATGTAGATCGTTTCATGGAGCTCTCAGCAAGGCACGCGGTAGAAAGTACTGTCATAGGAGAGTACAACAATTCCGGTTACCTTCAATTGGATTACAAAGGCAAAACATGCGCCTATATCAAGATGGACCTTTTAGAATCCGATTTTCCCCAGTGGGAATTTGATGCAGAGTGGGTCCCTCCCAGGATGAGGGGCTTAACAGAACCTGTCTTGAGTGAGCCCGAAGACCACAGCGCTCTCCTTAAAGCAATTCTCTCTCGCCCAAATGTTTGCGCCCGTAACTGGATTGCAAGGCAATACGATCATGAGGTGCAAGGTGGCAGCGTGATAAAACCCCTGACTGGTAAAAGACGGGATGTGCCCAATGATTCTGTAGTCGTAAGGCCTATACTCGATTCCAACAGGGGAATCGCCGTTTCCCAGACACTCAACCCCTTCTTTTCTGAAATCGATACCTATCATATGACAGCCGCTACCATTGACGAGGCCGTTCGAAAAATACTTGCCGTTGGAGGAGACCCAGGGCATCTCGGTGGGCTGGATAACTTCTGCTGGCCCACCATCGAGTATCACCCTACAGAAAATCCGGATGGCAAATACAAAGCTGCCCAGCTTGTCAGAGCCAATTGGGCTTTGAGGGATTACTGCCTCGCCTATGGGATACCACTGCTATCCGGAAAGGACAGTATGTATATTGACGGGGACCTTAAAGGGCCATTCGGTGAAAGACACAAGGTGTCGGGGCTTCCCACCTTAATGTTCACCATATGCAGCGTAATCGAAGATATTTCCAAGTGTATCACCATGGGTGCCAAATTTCCGGGTGACCTTGTTTATGTCCTGGGAGAGACCAAAAATGAGCTCGGCGGAAGCGAGTATTACCAGATGATGGGTTCCATAGGGCTCAATGTCCCCGAGGTGACTGCAAAAGAGGTCTGGCCCGGGTACCTGGTGCTATACAAAGCCATTCAGGAAGGCCTGATTTCTTCCTGCCATGCCGTATCAAGGGGCGGGCTGGCAGTCCATCTTGCCATGGTTGCAATGGCAGGTGAAGTGGGGATGGAAATCAATCTCACCTCATTTCCCCGTGCTTCCGGGCTCACAGTGAGCCAAGCTCTATATTCGGAGTCATGTGGCCGATTTATAATAACTGTCTCGCCTGAAAAACAGGAAATGTTTGAGGAACTTTTCGCTGGTATAAAAATGGCTCAGGTGGGTATTGTGAGTGAATCGCCCCGTTTTTGTGTTAGAGATAGCAGAGGGGAGGCCATCATTGAAGAAGATACGTCAACACTAAAAAATTCGTGGAAAAAACCATTCGGGGAACTAATATAATACGTCTCGTAAAT
>MVDB01000098.1 GCA_002050025.1 Desulfobacteraceae bacterium 4484_190.2 | reverse complement strand
TGGCAGTCCAAGAATCGCGCCAAGATCCTGGAAGTGTGGACGGGACTTTTCCTTCGCTAACAAGATAATTTTAATAGAGTCTTTTTAAAGATTCCATAGATCTTCTCACCGGGGATCTATGGAATCTTATTGATGCTTTAAGTTCAGAGATCGTCAAAGAGTTGAGTTGTTGAGTGGGGAATATTTGTATTTAGTGTCTGAACGAAAACTAGGGATTTTTTCCAAGATCAAGGAAGGCGAAAATTATAACCACAGGAATACATTTAGTATTTCGAGGATTATAATTTGACCCTGACGCAGAGATTGGGAAAAATAACAGTTTTCGGCCGGGCACTATTTAATTAAATAGAACCAATTAACTATGTGCAAAATTAGTGTGGACATTTTTTTGGTTTAGTGGCTGTATATACATCTATAACAATAATCAATAAATGGCTGTCATTAATTATAGACGTGAGTCTTTTATGCTGGCCAACATATTGAGCAGTTACGATAAATTCCAAAGGAGCATTTTCTGCTATGTCAAAGAGGTTGATTTTAGAGAAAGTAAGGAAAATTTATGGTTCCTTAGTTGCAGTAGATGGTGTCAGCCTGGATATTGAACCTGGAGAGTTTGTTTGTTTTTTGGGTCCAAGCGGCTGTGGAAAAACCACCATTCTCAGAATGATTACCGGCTTTGAGACCCTGACATCCGGGAACATTGTCTATGACGGAAAAGTTATAAACGACGTTATCCCGCAGAAAAGAGAATTTGGAATAGTTTTTCAATCCTATGCCCTTTTTCCCAATATGACAGTGAATGAAAACATAGCATTTGGACTAAAAATGAGAAAAATGCCTCAAGACCTTATAGGTGAAAGGGTCATTGAGATGCTCAAACTCATAGGTCTAACCGGATGGGAAGGCCATTACCCGTCACAACTGAGTGGTGGGCAGCAGCAAAGGGTTGCTCTTGCCAGGTCTCTTGCCATTAAACCCAGTATTCTTCTTCTTGATGAACCTTTAAGCGCTCTCGATGCCAAAATACGTGTGCGTCTCAGGACAGTCATTAAAAAGCTACAACATGAACTGGGAATTACCCTTATTTACGTAACCCATGATCAGGAAGAAGCCCTTTCACTTGCTGATAGAGTTGTAATTATGAGAGATGGCCAAATCAGACAGGTGGGTTCTCCCTGGGAAATATACAAAGAACCAAAAACGAGTTTTATTGCTGAATTTGTAGGAACTTCCAATTTTATTTCAGGCATAAAAAAGGATGGAAAAGTAAAGTTCGGGCAACTGGAACTTACGGTTTCAAACCTCGATGATGTTGAAGGTGACAATGTACACCTTGCTGTTCGACCTGAAAACGCCGAATTAGTGGGTGTTACAATTTCATCTGAACAATGTGTTTCTTCGAATGTTTTTGAAGTTGTTGCTGAAGTCATCACTTTTCTTGGCGCTGTTGTAAGAATTGCGTTTGTACTTGAGGGAGAAACAATGCTTATTGATATTTCGGAAAAGGACTTTGGAAAGATGGGTCTGAAAAGAGGGGAAAAAATTAAAGTCTATTTTCCGCCTGATGCCTTCCATGTTTATACAGAGCTTTTTAAGAAGTTGGTATAGCCGTCTATATAGAGCAAGATCTTAATATTTATGCCAGATTTAAAAAAAAACATGATCCCAGGTGGCTAGCACGTGATGCCGGATAGTGGTGTCTCGATATGATTTAATTCAATTTGTTGAAAAGCTACGTGAGAAGTAGAAAAATGAATAAAACACACAATGAAAATTCCCTGATAGAACAATACCAGATTTCACCCACAAGGATGGAATTTGATAAATTCATAGTACCGACTGTAACAATTTTTATTGGGTTGTTACTCTGCTTTTTTATGCTTTTCCCATTATGGTCAATCTTGACTATGAGTTTTTTTAAGGGAGGCGAGTTCAGTTTACTGAATTTCACCCTTGAAAATTTTCAGAAATATTTTACTACAGTTCATACCTTAAATGCCCTCTGGCACAGTCTCTATGTATCTTTTGCCACCACGATCATCGTTATCATTATAATTTTCTTTTTTGCCTATGCCATGACAAGGACAACCATTTCCGGGAAGCCATTTTTCAGGAATATAATTATGATGCCCCTTGTGGCACCGTCCATTGTTCAGGCGCTGGCGCTTATTTATCTTTTCGGTAGGAATGGATTGATTACGGCGCATTTTTTACATACGGACTGGAATATTTATGGGGCCACAGGCATTATAATTTCGGAAGTCCTTTATTGCCTGCCCCATGCATTTGTCATTCTTTACACAACACTTTCGGCTGTCGACATAAGACTGGATGAAGCAGCGGAAAGTTTAGGGGCAACCCCGTTCAAAGTGTTTACGCGCATAACACTTCCGTCTGCAAAATATGGTATCTTCAGCGCAGCCGCTCTGACATTCAATCTGACGATTACTGATTTTGGAAACCCCACGGTCATCGGCGCAGATTACAATGTTCTGGCGACCGAAATATATGCACAGGTAACGAATCTTTACCGGTTTGATCTGGGAGCTACCATAAGCATTATCCTGCTCGTTCCTTCACTAATGGCATTCATGCTGAATTACTATATTTCCAGAAAGACGTTTTCCATGATAAGCGGTGCTGCAAAACCAATAATTCCTCCTTCAAGGCCGTTGAAGAAAGTGTCATATACAATCTATTGCTGGCTTATATCTTTTTCTATCATTTTGATATTTGCAACGGTGATTCTCGGTTCTTTTGTCAAGATATGGCCATATGACTGGTCTTTGACTTTTCAGCATTACAAGTTTCCATCAATAGGGGGGTATTCTGCCATATGGACGAGTTTCTGGATTTCTTTGATCGTGGGTATTGGAGGGGCATTTGTCACTCTTGTTGCAGGGTATGTCATGGAAACAAGGAGACCATATTTTAAACAACTAATATACCTTTTATCTGTTATGCCGGCGGCAATTCCCGGTCTCGTAATGGGTCTTGGGTACATCCTTGCGTTTAATAAACCGTATTATATCTTTTACGGGACGCCCTGGATAGTTGTGATATGTATTATAATTAGTAATTTTACACTGGGTATACTGTCCAGTATTTCTAATTTGAGAAATATTGATCCATCTATTGAGGAAGCTTCCATAAGCCTTGGCGGGGATACGATTAGAACTTTTTTTAAAATAATTTTTCCTCTCTCACGTGTGGCATTCTTTCAAAATTTTGTCTATTTTTTCATGCGTTCTATGACCACAATAAGCGCTGTAATATTTCTTGTCTCCGCCACAGTGCATCTTGCAGCAATTGAAATTATTATGCTCGATAATGACGGGTGGACAGCAAGTGCAAATGCAATGTGTACCTGTATTATTGTTCTTGTTCTGATAATGCTTGGCCTTTTGCATATAGTGCAAAAAAAGACAGGAAAACATGCTTCTGGATTGGCATAGTAGTTATAAGATAAAGAAAGGCAGTCACTTGAAAGTAGTTGATCCAGCAAATCCGATCCCGAAATACCTCCAAATAAGCGCCTGGCTCAAGGAGCTTATTCAGACTGGAAGATATAAGAAAGGGGATAAACTTCCATCTGAAATTGAGCTTTCGAAAACGTGTGACGTAAATAGGAATACACTAAGACAGGCTATAGCAGAATTGGTATCATCGGGATTATTGAGAAAAGAAAAAGGCATGGGAACCTTTGTTGCATCGTCAATGCCTGTGGCTCTCAAACATAAACTCAAGAGCATTTCCAGTTTTAGGGACGACCTTCGTGAAATTGGAATTAATGAAAATACAAAGGTCCTGAAAAAGAGCATAGAAAAAGCAAAAAGACATGTTTCAAAGACCTTGTTGTTGGGGGCGAATAATAGGGTAGTCGTAGTTCGTAGGTTGAGGGCAGGAGGTGATGTCCCTTTTATATATGAGGAAAGTTATTTGCCGGGCGAAATGTTTAGACAGATAATGGATATGGATCTCACGGGCTCAATGTACAAGATTATTTCCGAACGCTTCAATATTGTTCTTGCACGGTGCGAGCAGACAATAAGGGCAATAAATTTGAAAGGTAAAATTGCAAAGATTTTAAAACTCCCTGAGAACTCAGCAGGTATTTTCATGGAAAGCGTAACCTTCGATGAAAATAACATACCGGTAGAGGTCCTTTGTTCATATTATAGGGGGGACAAATATATATTCGAAGTTGAACTGGGGAGATATCGAATTCAGGAAAATGATTTAGAAGCCTTTGGATAAGTAGTGGCTAGGGCCTTTCCCAGGAGGCAAAAAAAAATGAACATCGAACATCGAACGTTCAACATCGAACGTTGAGTCGGAAAAAGAGAGACACAGAGATGGTTAAAACTTATTCAGCGTGTACCACTAATTAAAAAACCTGAACTATTAGATAATATTTTGCATGAAACAGAAGAATTAATTGAGATTTTCGTTACGGGTATCAAAACGGCCTCCGGCCCGTAGAGGCCTACGCCCCGGAGGGCTGAAAAGAAACCACGCCTTGGCGTGGTTGAATGTTAGGCATTGGATGTTTGTTTTTTTATTCGATGTTGGACGCTCGATGTTCGATGTTCATCTCTTGAAACAACTCCTTATGCATAAATGCGACCTGTGAATGTCTACAAAACAAATTGGCACTTATGGCCCATTGACGGGAACTACGTAATGTCTACAAGGAGGCCTCTATGGAAGTCGGCGTTTTAAAAGAAATAAAGGCTGAAGAAAATCGTGTATCGATGACCCCGGCGGGTGTGGAGGTCATGAAACAAAACGGGCATACAATTTTGGTGGAAAAGAATGCCGGCGCTGGTAGTGGGTTCGATAATGAGGCTTATGTCAAAGCCGGGGCTAAAGTTGTGGTTGCGGCTGAAGACATTTTTAACCGGTGCGAGATGATTATGCGTGTGAAGGAGCCACAGCCCTCGGAGTATGAACTCATCCGGGAAGGACAGGTATTTTTCAACTACCTTCACCTGGCCGTGGCAGAAGAACTGGCCCACGCTTTAATCAAAAGTGGCTCCGTCTGTATCGCTTATGAAACGATTCAAAAAGAGGACGGATCCTTACCTCTGCTTACCCCAATGGGTGAGGTAGCAGGACCTATGGCGGTACAGGAGGGAGCTAAGTACCTTGAAATGGCACAGGGCGGGAAAGGCGTTTTACTGGGCGGTGTGCCGGGAGTAGATCCGGGAACGGTACTTATTATCGGCGGTGGCGTTGTTGGAATGAATGCCGCCAGAAAGGCCTGCGGTCTGGGAGCAAAAGTATATATCGTCGAGGCAAATCTGGAGCGCCTGCGCTACCTGAGCGATGTAATGCCCAATAACTGTTTTTTGATAATGTCCAGTCCGGCGGCCATTCGGGAATTAGTGCAAATTGCCGATGTAGTCATTGGGTCGGTGCTTGTCCCAGGAAGCAAAACACCCAAATTTGTTACGAGAGAAATGGTAAAGACCATGCGGGCCGGTTCGGTGCTGGTGGATGTGGCGATTGACCAGGGCGGGTGCTTTGAAACCTCTAAAGAGACAACCCATTCCAATCCCACGTATACGGTTGATGGCATTGTGCATTATGCGGTCAGTAACATGCCTGGGGCCGTACCAAAAACATCAACCCTGGCCCTGACGAATGCCACGCTTCCCTATGCGATTGAGATCGCGAATAAAGGATGGCAAAAGGCTATGAGGGAGAATCCGGAAATCAAACTCGGCGCCAATGTGGTCAAAGGTGAAGTGACCTACAAAGGGGTTGCTGACGCCTTTGGTCTTGAATATTTCGCAGTTGATCGCTTGTTGTAGGGTAAGATTGTATTCATTAGTGACTGAACGAACTTATTTGGAAAGGAGTATATTATGGATATCGGAATACTGAAAGAAATTAAGGCTGAAGAAAATCGTGTTTGCATGACTCCCGCGGGTGTGGAGGTGATGAAACATAACGGGCATACAGTTCTGGTGGAAAAAAAAGCCGGTGCGGGCAGCGGATTTAGTGACGAAACCTATATCAACGCCGGTGCTGAGATTGTTGATACACCAGCAGAAATTTATAGCCGCGCAGAGATGGTGATGCATGTTAAGGAACCCCTTCCAGCCGAGTATGAACTCATCAAAGAAGATCAGATAGTTTTCACCTATCTTCACCTGGCCGCGGCTGAAGAACTTACCCGAGTTTTGATAAAAAGAGGCTCGATTAACATTGCCTATGAGACAATTCAAAAGCAAGATGGGTCGCTGCCGCTGCTTATCCCCATGAGCGAAGTGGCAGGTCGAATGGCAATCCAGCAAGGCGCCAAATATCTGGAAATGGCTCAAGGCGGCCATGGCGTTCTACTGGGTGGTGTGCCTGGGGTAGATCCTGGTACAGTGCTCGTTATCGGTGGCGGAGTAGTTGGTACTCATGCAGCCAAGATGGCCTGTGGCCTGGGTGCAAAGGTTTATGTCCTCGATATGAGCCTAGAGCGTTTGCGTTACCTAAGCGATATTATGCCCCGCAACTGTTTTTTGCTCATGGCGAGTCCCGCAACTGTCCGTAAACTCGTAAAGGAAGCCGACGTGGTGGTTGGTGCAGTCCTTATCCCTGGGACAAAGGCTCCCAAACTTGTTACAAAGGAAATGCTGAAAACCATACAGAAGGGGACGGTGCTGGTGGACGTAGCAATCGATCAGGGCGGATGCTTTGAAACATCAAAAGCGACCACCCATTCTGAACCGACTTATGTTGTTGACGGGGTAGTGCACTACTGTGTGGCCAATATGCCAGGGGCGGTTCCCAAAACATCAACCATGGCCCTTACCAATGCGACCCTGCCTTATGCGGTAGAGATAGCGAATAAAGGATGGCAAAAGGCCATCAATTAGGGAGCTGTCAGCGATCAGCACTCAGTTAACGAATTTGAAACGTGGATGTATATCTCAAGACGGGATAACCCCGCGATCCGCGGTGCCCCGATAGCGGGATCTTCGTTTCACTACGACAGGCATGGATAAACATGATATAAGGAGGAAAAAATGTCATTAGTAAATGCAAAAGAGATGCTTGTGAAAGCCACGGAAGAGAAGTATGCGGTTGGTGCGTTTAATATTACCAATCTAATCCAAATGGAAGCAGTAGTTGAGGCTGCAGTAAACAAGAAGGCACCACTCATAATACAGACATCTGTGACGCCATCAAAATTTTTAGGACCCAGAGTCCTGGCTATTGTATACAAGACGTTGGCAGAATCTGCGCCGATACCTATTTGTTTACATCTCGATCATTGCACCGATGTGGAATATTGTAAAGAATGTGCTGATGCTGGTTATACAAATATTATGATCGATGCGTCAAAACAGGCTTTTCAGGAAAACATAAAACAAACCAAAGAAGTGTGTGATTACTGTCACAGTATTGGAGGCATTTCAGTGGAAGGAGAACTTGGCACTGTTTCCGGTATTGAAGACCAGGTCAAAGTTGCGGAGGATGAGGCTGCCTTGTGTGATCCGGAGCAGGCATTGAAGTTTGTTGATCAAACGGGCATCGACATTTTCGCGCCGGCAATTGGAACCGCACACGGAGTATATAAGACAAAGAATCCAAAACTCGACTTTGACAGGCTGAAAGAAATATCAGACTTGATTAATGGGGACGAAATAAAGGTCCCCCTTGTGATTCACGGTGGAACAGGTCTGCAGCCAGATGTGTCCAAAAAACTGGTGTCTCTTGGAGGTTCAAAATTCAATGTATCAACGGATTTAAAACATGCTCTGATTGATGCCACTCACGACTATATTTCATCTCACAGGGACGAATATAACCCTGGCAAAATTGATATAGCCGTTAGAGATGCTATCATAAATAGAGTTTATTATTGGATCAATATACTGGGCTGTGAAGGGAAGGCGTAAGGAGGTATCAAAGATGCCAGAAATAAAGGCAATTTTTTTTGATCAGGATGGGGTTGTAATTGATACAGAAAAGGATGGCCACAGGGTGGCCTTTAATGAGACCTTTAAAGAGTTCGGTTATGATTTTGAGTGGGATGTAGACAAATACCATGAACTTCTTCAGATTTCCGGGGGAAAGGAAAGAATGAGGCACTATTTCCATGCCGAAGGTGTTCATCCTGACATGAAGCCGGATGAAGAAGATGAACTCATAAGGAAACTTCATAAGAAGAAAACAGAAATTTTTATTGGTCTTATAGAAAGCGGCAAGCTTCCATTGAGAACTGGTGTTAAAAGGCTAATGGAGGAAGCAATGGATGGAGGCCTTATAGTTGGTATTTGTACTACAGCTAACGAAAGATCAGCCAACGCAATTGCCAGGGGAATGCTTAAAGATATAAAATTTGAATTTGTTCTCGCCGGGGATGTGGTCAGCAAAAAAAAGCCGGATCCGGAGATATACCTCCTTGCTCTTGAAAAGGCCGGGCTCAAACCAGAGGAGTGTGTGGTGGTTGAGGATTCAAGGAATGGGCTTTTGGCCGCAAAGGAAGCTGGTATGCATGTCGTTGCAACCACAAATATCTATACGGAAAACGAAGACTTAAGTGAAGCTGATATTGTTGTTACCTGTCTGGGTGAGCCTGATGGGGAAAAAGGTATACTAAAGCAGGCGGACGAAAAACTTGAATTTGACGGTATTATTCATGTTGATCAGTTGATAAAATATTTTTCAGACTAAGCAAACCCTAACGTTGCGAACCCACACCGGTAAAAATCACTACGCGGGCACGAGAGCACACCATCTGCGCCTGTGCTCGCATAGGGCAGGATCTCACGTACTGTTTAGTATGCCATGACCTGTACCAGGCTGTGCTGAGGCACATCTGGCGCACTCTGGCGCGTTTTTCCTCGGTCCAGGTCTGCAATGTTAGGGCCAATAAATATTTGAAGGTACATCCATGCAATTTAGAGCCGTTCTGTTCGATCTTGACGGGACTTTGCTTAACACGTTAAAAGATATAGGTAACGCTGTGAACCGTGTCCTGGCAGGGAAGGGTTTTCCCGTACACGAGTTGGATGCCTACCGTTATTTTGTTGGCGACGGGACCGCTATGCTTATTAACCGAGCCTTGCCTGAAGAGAAGCGCAATGATGACGTTATTCGTGCCTGTATAACAGACTTCCTTGAAGATTACGGTAAGAACTGGAATGTAAGGACAAAACCTTATGAAGGCATCCCTGAAATGTTGGACGCACTAAATGATCGTGGGTTGAAGATGGCGATTTTGTCCAACAAGCCTCATGAGTTCACTAAACAGTGCGCAACAGAACTTTTATCGAATTGGAACTTCGATGTAGTTATCGGGCAGCGCAATGGAGTCCCTCCCAAGCCTGATCCAGCAGGCGCACTGGAAGTGGCTAAGCTTTTGAACTTACCACCGGCTGATTTTTTGTATATTGGTGACAGCGGGGTAGACATGAAGACCGCAGTTGCCTCGGGCATGTTCCCGGTAGGGGTACTGTGGGGATTCAGGTCAATGGGGGAATTGAAAGATAATGGTAGTTTGGCTCTGGTTGATCGTCCTTCTGAAATTTTGAGCCTTTTATACAGCCCCTGAATATTGGGTTATTAAATTCAACTAAAATCAGTCATTAGCGTAGGGTGGGGTTTTATACCCCACCTGTGTTCGGGCTTGGTTTTATCCTCGATCGGAGTGGACCCTGTGGCATGTAATCCCGCCACTGGCGGGAGTCACCCTACCGGATAAAGAGTTACATCAGGCTGTTGAATATAAAACTATATTAAGGTTTGAATTTTTCAGGAAAAAATGTTTTTATAGTTTTATAGAATGAACTTGATGGTCTCCCAATTGTGGAGCCAGGTAATCCATTCGAGTGAGTCTTAGTATGGATTGCTGTTTTACATATACCCTAAACTTATTGTTTTTTCACAAAAAAAGGAGGTACGTCATGAGAAAAAAAGTTTTTTGGTCAGTAATTATTGTCTTTGCTTTTATGATTGTTGGTATTGGTCACGCAACAGCA
>MVDB01000097.1 GCA_002050025.1 Desulfobacteraceae bacterium 4484_190.2 | reverse complement strand
GAGCCCAAAGAGGGTTTCAGGGAATTCCTGATGGGCGAAGTGCGTTATTCGAGCCTCACGAGAACCTTCCCGGATCATGCCGAATCGCTTTTTCAAAAGGCTGAAGAAAACATGAAGACAAAATACGAAATATACAAGGCAATGGCCGAGCCCCGTTTAGAGTCCCAGACAAAAAGTGAGTGAAAATCCCCCTCAGTCCCCCTTTATAAAAGGGGGATGCTAAGTACCCCTCCCTTTTCAAAGGTTGGCAGGGGGGGGATAGATACGGAGAAAGAAATGAATTGGTTCATAAATACTCTAAGCAGTTCCATCGGGAAAAAGTTGATGATGGCTGTAACCGGCCTTGGATTCGTAGGTTTCCTGACAGTACATCTTATCGGTAATCTCACTCTTTACGGTGGACAGGGTCTGTTTACCTCGTATGTGGAGCACCTCCATGCATTGGGCCTGCTAATAACTGTCGCAGAACTGGGGCTTTTGCTCTTTGCCGTTATACATATAGTGATAGGAACACTTCTTTTTTATCAAAACCTAATAGCAAGACCTGTGAGGTATAAAGTGAAGAAGAACGCGGGAGGCCGCACTATAGGGTCGGAAACTCAGCCCTATACCGGTTTTATTATCCTGGCTTTTATTATCATTCACCTCCTTAATTTCCATTTTGCAGAACATACCAATGAGACTCTCTTTCGACTTGTGTTCACTAAACTTGCAAGCCCTCTTTATATGATCACCTATATTGTAGCAATGATTGTTGTTGCCGTCCATGTCAGTCATGGGTTTTGGAGTCTATTTCAAACTTTGGGCGCCAATCATCCTAAATACATGCCAATCATTCAGAAGCTCGGTATTGCCGTTAGTCTCCTGTTTGGAGTCGGGTTTGGTTTTATTCCGATCTTTATTTCGTTAATAGCATAAGGAGCTAAGATATGCAGCTTGATGCAAAAGTGCCGGGAGGCCCGCTTGCAGAAAAATGGGACAGACATCGTTTTGAACTGAAATTAGTTAATCCTGCCAACAAAAGGAAGTACAATATTATAGTTGTGGGAACAGGCCTGGCCGGAAGTTCAGCATCGGCAACACTTGCTGAACTGGGCTATAACATAAAGGCCTTCTGTATACAGGACAGCCCGCGTCGAGCCCACAGTATTGCGGCCCAGGGTGGGATAAATGCGGCAAAGAATTATCCGAATGACGGAGATAGCATATGGCGCCTTTTCTATGACACCATAAAAGGTGGTGATTTCAGATCGCGAGAAGCAAATACCTACCGTCTTGCACAGGTAAGCGATAATATCATAGACCAGTGTGTGGCCCAGGGTGTGCCTTTTGCCAGGGATTATGGGGGCTCGCTTGTAAACCGCTCTTTTGGTGGGGCCCAGGTCTCGAGGACTTTTTACGCGAGAGGTCAGACGGGACAGCAGCTTCTCCTCGGGGCTTATAGCTCCTTATCTCGACAGATCGCAGCCGGAAAAATTAAGATATTCTCCCGCCGGGAGATGGTAGAGCTTGTACTTATTAATGGAAAGGCCAGGGGGATTGTTGTCCGAAATCTAATTACCGGCGAATATGAAAGCCATGAGGCAGATGCGGTTGTTTTGGCTACTGGCGGCTATGGCAACGTGTTTTATCTCTCAACAAATGCCACATCCTGCAATGTGGGTGCTGCCTTCCGGGCCTACAAAAAAGGTGCATTTTTTGCTAACCCCTGTTTTACTCAAATTCATCCCACATGTATCCCTCATTCGGGCGACTATCAATCCAAACTAACGTTGATGAGTGAAAGCTTGAGAAACGACGGCCGTGTGTGGGTTCCCAGGGACCCGGGTGATAAGCGACGGCCAAATGATATCCCGGAGTCGGAAAGGGACTACTATCTGGAGAGAAAATATCCGAGCTTTGGTAACTTAGTCCCCCGTGATGTGGCGTCACGGAATGCCAAGGAGATATGTGACGGGGGCGGTGGCGTGGGTCCTACAGGCTACGCCGTATACCTCGACTTTGCAGATGCCATCAAAAGGGACGGGAAAAAGATAATCGAAAGGAAATACGGCAATCTTTTCGATATGTACCAGAATATCATTGACGATAATCCCTATGAAATCCCAATGATGATTTACCCTGCCTCACATTATGTGATGGGTGGACTATGGGTTGATTATAACATGATGAGCAATATTCCGGGACTTTTTGTCCTTGGAGAGGCCAATTTCTCGGACCATGGGGCAAACCGTCTTGGCGCCAGCGCCCTTATGCAGGGGCTTGCGGATGGATATTTTGTCATCCCCTATACCATTGGTGGATATCTTGCTGGGGCATCATTCCAGGAAGTTAAGACGGATCACCCTGCTTTTAAAGAAGCCACCGGGGAGGCTGAAGCCCGTATCAAGCAGTTGCTTTCTATAAAAGGCAAACGGACAGTTGACAATATCCACAGGGAATTGGGCCAGATCATGTGGGATTACTGTGGCATGGCAAGAAACCGTGAAGGGCTTAACAAGGCCAAGAAGCTGATTCAGAATCTTCGTGAAGAATTCTGGGAGAATGTTATTGTACCCGGGTCAGATAAGGATTACAATCTCAGCTTGCAAAAGGCAGGCCGTTTAGCTGATTTTCTTGAGTTTGCAGAATTGCTTGCAACTGACGCACTGAGCCGTGAGGAGTCCTGTGGTGGTCATTTCCGAGAGGAATATAAAACCGAAGAAGGTGAAGCAAAACGTGACGATGAGAATTTTTGTCATGTGGCGGCATGGGAATATACGGGCTATGGCAAGTCACCTAAATTGCACAAAGAACCGCTCGTCTTTGAAAATGTTGAACTATCACAGAGGAGTTACAAGTGAGACAGGGAAGCAAGACCATAAACATTATACTAAAGGTCTGGCGCCAAAAAGGACCTAAGGAGAAAGGTAGACTTGAGACAATTCCTGTCAAGGATGTTTCCACGGACATGTCATTTTTGGAAATGCTCGATGTGGTTAATGAACGCCTGACCCTTGAGGGAAAAGAGCCGATTGAATTTGACAATGATTGCAGGGAAGGCATCTGCGGTATGTGCGGAGCCGTTGTAAATGGCATCGCCCATGGGCCCGAGAAGGGAATGACCCTCTGCCAGCTTCATATGAGGAAATTTTTGGATGGGGATACGATTGTTGTTGAGCCATGGCGCTCAAGGGCATTTCCGATCGTTAAAGATCTTATAGTGGATCGCAGCGCTTTAGACAAGATCATACAGGCAGGCGGATTTATTTCCATGGCAACGGGCGGAGCACCGGACGCAAATGCTATTCCCATAGCCCAGGAAATTGCAGAAAAGGCCATGGATGCGGCAGCATGCATTGGATGCGGAGCCTGTGTTGCTGCTTGCCCCAATGCCTCTGCCATGCTTTTTGTAGGTGCTAAGATTTCCCAACTGGCACTGTTGCCGCAAGGGAAACCTGAGGCGGCGGAACGTGCATTGTCAATGTTAGGAAAAATGGATGACCTGGGTTTTGGAAACTGCTCAAACGAAAGAGAATGTGAAGCCGTATGCCCGAAGGAGATAAAGATTACCAACATTGCCCGTTTCAACCGTGAATTTATAAAGGCGAGTTTTGGTTAGGTCCAGCAATTCTTTTTATGAACCTACGGTCCTGCCAGATGAAAATCATAATTAGAATTGCCGGGTGCACCTATTTTTCCTTGACATGAAAATATAATTTGTTTATAGACCTGCTACATATAGTTGATTTTCACAAATTTATTGAGACTTTAGTAACTTTTCGATAAGTCCGGGCAATCCAACTTCTTTCCCCTTTCGCAAAGGGGGATTGAGGGGGATTTTTCTAATACAGGCTGGACTTATTGAGACGTTACAGAATTTACACACAAAGGATGCAAGGCGGAGTTGCGTAAAGGCCTTGACACCACAAGGGCAGTCGTGGATACAAGTCTTAAAAACGTCCTGTCAGATAAGAGATCCGGCATCATCAGAAAATGGCGTGATGTAATCGTTGATACCTATCCGAGTGAAACCCAGAGATTTATTCGGAAAGAAAAGGACATGTTTGCAAACCCTGTCGGCAATATTATTTCGAAAGACGTAGAATCTCTCTACGATGAATTAATCAAAGACGGGGACGACGATAAGATCACATTGTGCCTTGAAAACATAATTAAAATCAGATCTATTCAGGACTTTAAACCCTCCCAGGCCATTGGCTTTGTACTTCAACTAAAAAAACTTGTAAGGGAAATGTTGGGGCCTAAAGCCCCGTTCAACGGGCTTTCCGGTGAACTGCAGGCCTTTGAAAACAGGATAGATGACATAGCCCTGCTTGCATTCGATATTTACTCGCAATGCCGCCAGAAGATTTATGAAATTCGGGTCAATGAAGTTAAGAATCAGTTAGGTAGCTTGTTAAAGAGGGCGAATTTGACATTTGACATACCGGAGCAAGAACCGGAACTCTGAGACAGTTAAACTTCTCGGAATTTGTGCAACTTATTAAAAATAAAACTTTTTTTGAGGCCTGGGTTTCTGCCTCATGCATTTCAGTATTCCCTGGCCCAGCCCGTTACTCAACACTTTGAGTCTTAAATAAAATTTGAAGTGCAATGATATACGTCAAATCAACAACAAATTGCACCTCCCGATTCCATCCCTGTCCCGGGACGGGGAGGGCGGGTCAACATTCCAATTGGGGCGAAGTTCCTAAGTTCACCGGTAGTGCAAATTTGAAGAGAGGGAGCCATTTATGAACTTTATCATCAGCATCCTGTTTTCCGGCTTTGCAGTTTCAACGCTTATTTTAATCCCCTGGGTGGGCGTTGGGGCACTGAATTTGCGGGTCCTTTTCGGGATCATTGTTCCATATGCGGCTATGGCCACCTTTTTTATCGGGATTATTGTCCGGGTCATAGACTGGGGAAAATCGCCAGTCCCATTCAGAATCCCTACCACTGCGGGGCAGGAGTGGTCTTTCCCATGGATCAAGTCAAATCCTATTGATAATCCAAAGGGTACTGGTGGAGTTATTGTCAGGATGATTCTTGAAGTGCTCCTGTTCCGGTCATTGTTCAGGAATACCAGACTTGAATACAGGAGAACCGATGGTGGAATAAGGGTTGACTATGAATGGGAAAAGTGGCTCTGGTTGGCTGCACTGGCCTTTCACTGGTCTTTCCTTGTTATTTTCCTAAGACACTTCAGGTTTTTTATGGAGCCCATCCCCAGCTTTGTTCATCTGCTTGATAACCTTGACGGGTTTTTACAGTTAGGCGTTTTGCCCTTCAATGGCCTGGGTGTTCCTACTGTTTATATTACTGATCTTCTCTTGTTGGCGGCTGTGACCTATCTTTTCCTTAGGAGACTCTATATTCCACAAATGCGTTATATTTCCCTCCCTGCAGACTACTTCCCCTTGTTTTTAATCCTTGCCCTTGGCTTGACTGGAGTGCTCATGCGTTATTTCCTCAGGGTGGACATTACAGGGGTAAAGGAGTTGGCCATAGGCCTTTTCAAATTCAGCCCGACTGTGCCTGAAGGGATTGGTGTTATTTTCTATATTCATCTCTTTATCTTGAGCGTTCTTATTGCCTATTTCCCATTCAGCAAATTGATGCATTTTGCTGGCGTATTTTTAAGCCCCACCAGAAACCTGTCCAATAACAATCGTTTTGTCAGGCATGTTAATCCCTGGGATTATCCCGTTCAAACGCATACTTACGATGAATATGAGGACGAATTCAGAGAGCTAATGATAGAAGCCGGGCTTCCGGTAGAAAAACAGATTGAGCCAAAAGAGGAAGCAAAAGAAGCTACAAAGGAGTAAATATGGCGGACACACCAAAACCGGATGAATTAACAAAGATCGATCATACACCTCCTGTATTGAGGGGCTGGATGGATACGAAGCCCGAGATCAGGCCGGGCATTGGTTGTTATGGGTCAAAGGCAAAAGACCTCAAATATGTCGACATGCCAAACCCGAGAGACTGGAGTCCCTTTGATGACGACTGGAAATTACCCGAAAATTGGGAAGAGACCATTCATGAAGGGTTCAAGGACAGGCTGGATAGGTTCCGATCAGTTAAACTCTTCATGGATATCTGTGTGAGATGCGGCGCCTGCGCTGATAAATGTCATTTCTTTATCGGATCTGGGGACCCCAAAAATATGCCCATCATGAGGGCAGAGCTCATAAGATCAGTATACAGAAAGAAATTTACAACTGGTGGAAAGCTTCTCGGAAAACTTGCAGGCGCAAGGGAACTTACTGAAGATGTGCTCAAAGAGTGGTGGTACTACCTTTACCAGTGTACTGAATGCCGCCGCTGTTCGCTTTTTTGCCCTTATGGAATCGATATGGCCGAAATCACTATCATGGGGAGGGAGCTTACTAACCTTGTGGGCCTCAATCTTGACTGGATTGCTGCGCCCGTGGCCAATTGTTACAGGACAGGAAATCACCTCGGTATTCAACCCCATGCATACAAGGATATGCTAGATTTTTTTATAGATGAAATTGAGGATATAACAGGCCTCAGGATGGAGCAGGATTTTAACAGGAAGGGCGCTGAAATCCTGTTTATTACGCCTTCCGGTGATGTTTTCGCTGACCCGGGCACATTTACCTGTATGGGCTATATGATGCTCTTCCATTATCTTAAAGACCTGGGCCTTGACATAACCTGGAGTACTTATGCATCAGAAGGGGGTAACTTTGGCTATTTCACATCCCATGAGATGGCAAAGAGACTGAACGCCAAGATGTACGCCGAGGCCAAGAGGTTGGGGGTTAAGTGGATACTGGGAGGTGAGTGTGGCCATATGTGGAGGGTCATTAATCAGTATATGGACACCTTTAACGGGCCCGCTGATTTCCTTGAAGAGCCGGTTTCCCCTATTACGGGCACCAGGTTCGAGAATGCAAAGGCCACAAAGATGACCCATATAATCGAATTTACAGC
>MVDB01000096.1 GCA_002050025.1 Desulfobacteraceae bacterium 4484_190.2 | reverse complement strand
ATCCCCTGCCCTATCCTGTTGGGGCCACCGCCTAACACCATAATCTTGCGCCTCTTACTGGTTCCCACTTGATCAGGGGCGTTGTAAGTTGAAAAATAATAGGCTGCGTCTTCCACCCCGCTTACAGGCACCGGCTCCCACCCTTCCACAACACCTAAAGAGGTACGTTTTGCCCTGACATCCTTTTCCGGGACTTGAAGGAGCTCTGAAAGATATCTATCCGAAAATCCATCTTTTTTAGCTTGCGTAAGCAATCCATCAGGGAGTATTTTCCCCTTGTATTTAATAAGCGCCTCTTCCAGGTCCACCAGTTCCTTCATCTGCTCAATAAACCATGGCTTAATATGAGTCTTTTCATATAGCGCTTCAATACTGGCGCCTTTCCTCAGGGCCTCGTACATAATAAACTGCCGCTCGCTTGAGGCTTCGGACAAAAGATCAAAAAGGTCATCCAATGGTTTTTCATGAAAATCCCTGGCAAAACCTAGGCCGTATCGCCCTGTCTCCAAAGAGCGAATTGCCTTCTGAAATGCCTCCTTATAGTTTTTGCCGATACTCATTACCTCGCCCACGGCCCGCATCTGTGTGCCCAATTTATCCTCGGACCCTTCGAACTTTTCAAAGCCCCAGCGAGCAAACTTGACCACCACGTATTCGCCCCATGGGGTGTACTTATCCAGGGTGCCTTCCCGCCAGTAAGGAATCTCATCCAGAGTCAAACCGCCTGCAAGCATGGCCGATATAAGGGCGATGGGAAAACCTGTGGCCTTTGATGCGAGCGCCGATGATCTGGAGGTCCTGGGATTGATTTCGATTACCACGACCCTGCCCGTCTCGGGGTCATGGGCAAACTGGATATTGGTGCCCCCGATCACCTCTATGGCCTCTACAATATTATACGAGTATTTCTGAAGCCGCTTTTGAAGCTCAGGGGCTATGGTGAGCATGGGAGCCGTGCAATAGGAATCGCCGGTATGAACGCCCATGGCATCCACATTCTCTATAAAACAGACCGTAATCATCTGGTTTTTGGCATCGCGCACTACCTCCAGCTCCAGCTCTTCCCATCCTAACACGGACTCCTCAACCAGGATCTGGCCCACAAGGCTCGCAGACAGGCCCCGGCTGGCAATGAGTCGCAATTCCTCCACATTGTAAACCATACCCCCGCCCATACCTCCCATGGTATAGGCGGGCCTGATCACTACCGGATAACCGAGATCATCGGCTATTTTCTCTGCTTCCTCAACACTGAAGGCCGGTTCGCTTTTGGGCATTTCAATGCCGAGGTGATTCATGGTCTCCTTGAATGCGATACGGTCCTCTCCACGTTTAATAGCATCGACCTGAACCCCAATCATTTTAACGTCATACTTTTCAAGCACGCCGGTGCGAGCCAATTCAGAAGAGAGATTCAACCCGGACTGGCCTCCAAGGTTGGGCAGAATAGCATCCGGACGCTCCTTTTCAACAATTTCCGCCATTGTCTGTAAATTGAGAGGTTCAATATAGGTCACATCGGCAGTCCCCGGATCGGTCATGATGGTGGCAGGGTTGGAGTTGACCAGGACGATCTCATAGCCCAGTTTTCGAAGGGCCTTGCACGCCTGTGTGCCGGAATAGTCGAACTCACAGGCTTGACCAATGATGATGGGGCCCGAACCGATAATCATCACTTTCTTTATGTCGTCACGTTTTGGCATATAAGACTCCTTTTAAGCGTAACTGAACGAATTGGGTGGGTACTAAATTTAACTGGATTTTATTTTTTGGTAGTGCCGGTGGTCCGTTGCTAGTCGTTAGTTGTGCTTATATTTCAAGTAGTTGGCTGAAGTATAAGTAACATCTCAAAAAGTACGGCCATTCCGATTGCTTCCCCCCTTTTGCAAAGGGGGATTGAGGGGGATTTTCTAATACAGCCCGGGTTTATTGAGAACTTACAAGTACAAGGGCATGCAGGGAGGAATGATATCCCTCTGGAATCATTTAGTTTTTCCTCTTACTTCAACGGACAACTTACAACGATCAACTGACATCGCTTAAATTTTGGGAATAGTAAAAAAGCGTGGCTTGGCTGTCAAGATGAAAACTGCCTGCTGCAGGCGAGGAATTAACATAAATGCTTATTGGTTGCGCGTTACGTGTTTTGGGTTTTGTATTCTAACCCGCAACATGTAACACGCAACCCGTAACATGTAATTTACACAAGCCCCTGATCCAACATGGCATTCACAACCTTCACAAAACCCGCGATGTTGGCACCTACCATATAGTTGCCCGGTACGCCATACTCAGCGGCCGCATCTAAGCAACTCTGATGAATGCTCTTCATAATCATCTTAAAGCGGTTGTCCACCTCTTCCCTGGACCAGTTTAAACGCATGCTGTTCTGGGCCATTTCAAGTCCTGAAACTGCCACCCCACCAGCATTAGATGCCTTACCGGGGGCATAGAGCAGTTTACTATCAAGAAAAATATTGATGGCTTCAGGCGTTGAGGGCATGTTAGCCCCCTCAGTAACTAACGTCACACCATTGTTAACCAGGGTTTGAGCATCTTTCTCATTAATCTCATTTTGGGTTGCGCTCGGAAATGCACATTCGGCCTTATGGTTCCACAAAGGATTGTAATCCAGAGAGGGATCCACTTCTGTATAAACCGCTTCGGAATACTTGTCAATGTACTCTCTTATCCTGCCACGTCTGATGTTCTTGAGTCTTCTCACAAATTCCAGTTTGCCCTGGTCAATGCCCTCTTCATCGTAAATATACCCGGAAGAATCCGAGAGGGTGATCACCTTGGCACCCAATTCTATGAGTTTTTCAACAGTAAACTGGGCCACGTTTCCTGCACCTGATACCAGGCAGATTTTGCCTTCAAGGGTATCATTTTGGGTGTCCAGCATCTCAGCAGCAAAATAGACATTTCCGTATCCGGTTGCTTCAGGCCGGATAAAACTCCCGCCCCAACCGAGGCCTTTACCGGTCAATACACCCGTGAATTCATTGCGCAATTTCTTGTACGTGCCAAAGAGATAACCGATTTCCCTGGCCCCTACACCAATATCCCCGCCAGTAATATCCGTATTAGGCCCTATATGGCGGAAAAGCTCAGCCATAAAACTCTGACAAAATCGCATAACCTCATTATCAGACTTTCCTTTAGGCTCAAAATCAGAACCCCCTGAGCCACCCCCCATACCTAAGGTTGTCAATGCGTTTTTAAAGACTTGCTCAAAGGCGAGTAATTTGACGATGCTAAGGTTTACTGAAGGATGAAAACGCAGACCTCCCTTATACGGCCCGATTGCGCTATTCATTTCTATTTTGTATCCACGGTTCACATGGGTCTGCCCCTGGTCGTCCATCCAGGGCACCCGAAACATAATCACACGTTCAGGTTCAGTAATTCTTTCAAGAATGGCGGTTTGACGGTATTCGGGATTTCGTTCCAAGACCGGCTGCACACTTTCCAAAACCTCTTTTACCGCCTGATGAAACTCCTTTTCACCCGGATCTCTGTCCTTTATTACATCCAAAATATCTGACATATATAACCTCCGTTTTGATTTTTGAATTCCGATTGCAGATTAAAGACGGACTCGATAAAATTTGAAGTTTCAACTCTGATCAAACCAACCCCTGTTGAAGCATAGCGTCAGCCACCTTCAAAAAACCAGCAACGTTTGCCCCAACGACATAGTTTCCAGGTGCCCCAACCATTTCTGCCGCCTCAAGACAAGTACGATGAATATTTCCCATTATCATTTTCAGTCGCTTATCCACCTCTTCTCTTGTCCATGACAGGCGCATGCTGTTTTGTGTCATTTCCAGCCCGGAAACAGCCACGCCACCAGCATTGGCCGCCTTTCCCGGTACGAAAAGAACCCCGTGTTCATGAAAATACTGCACAGCGTCATGGGTGCATGGCATATTGGCGGCTTCAACCACTGCCATGCATCCATTGGATACCAGCGTCTTGGCCGCATTCAAATCCAACTCGTTCTCCATGGCTGTGGGGATCGCGACATCGCATGGCACTTCCCAGGGTCGCTTATCTTTAATCCACTCGCAACCAAATTGCGTAGCATAATCCTCCGCAGACTTACGGTAAACACACCACAGATCAGCCATACATTCTAGTTTTTCGCCCTTGATGCCATCCGGGTCGCATACATATCCATATTCGTCGGCAATAGTTACAACTTTTCCACCAAGTTCATTTATTTTCTCTACTACATATGTTCCAACGTTGCCATAGCCGGAAATGGCTATTGTCTTCCCTTCAATGCTCTGCCCGTGTTGAGATAATACTTCGGCCAGAAAATAACCTACACCATAGCCGGTCGCTTCTCGGCGGACCAGGCTTCCTCCCCAGTTAATCCCTTTCCCGGTTAATACTCCAGAGAACTCTTTACAAAGTCGCTTGTATTGGCCGAACAGATAGCCGATTTCGCGAGCGCCCACTCCAACGTCACCTGCCGGGACATCAATGTCCGGACCGATGTAACGGAATAACTCTGACATGAAGCTTTGACAAAAGCGCATTACTTCAGCATCGGATTTACCACGAGGCTGAAAGTCGGATCCGCCTTTTCCACCGCCCAAGGGCAAAGAAGTCAAAGCATTTTTGAAAGTCTGTTCAAAGGCTAAGCTTTTGAATATGCTCAGGCTAACCGAAGGATGAAACCGCAGGCCTCCTTTATAAGGGCCAAGTGCGCTGTTCATCTGCACCCGGTATCCCCGGTTTAAATGGGCTTGGCCCTGATCGTCCACCCAGGGAACTCTAAACATAATTACCCGTTCGGGTTCCGTAATTCTTTCCAGGATAGCAGCTTGACGATACTCAGGATTCCGGTCCAGTATCGGCTGAACAGAATCAATGACTTCTTGAACCGCCTGATGAAATTCCTTTTCACCAGGGTCTTTGTCCTTTATTGCTTTCAAGATGTTTGCCATCTATAACCTCCGTTTTGATTGACGATTGCCGATTAAAAATTGAAAAAGGCAGAAAACCTCCGCAATCAATATATTTTCAATCATCAATAGTCAATAGTCAATGAAAAATAACACACTGAGACTTTCTCCCGTCAATCTTGAGAATCATAGGCTTTTCCAGCCTTACATGCCTTAAAAAAGTTGTCTCCTGGACAGCAGGCAGAGAAGCCACCCATTCCCAGTCAAAATAATCCCCAGAGCCTTCAGTGACAGTAATATAGTGGATCCCCAGGGATGTGATGTTCTGGAAAAAGTGAGACCCTTGCGATGGGTCAGACCTTAATTTTTCATTTCTGAGTTCAATAATAGCGCCTATGCCTGAAATATTTTTCCATTTGACCGGTATACCCAGCCACCTGTCAAATGACCCCCACCTTCCGGGGCCTACCAGGAGGTACGGACGTTTATCTTTGAGCAATGCGGCGTTTATCTGTCCAACCTCTTCCGCCATCTGCATAGTGGCCTCCGGCTTAAAGTCATGAGGCTTGACATAGACAATATCCGCCATTTCCTCATTTTTCCCATTCCCAAGGGCCTGGGAGGAATGACAGAATGCTTTTTCTATCTCTTTTTGAGTTATCTGCACTTCAAAACGCTCTTCTTCAGCCACCATCGGCCTCATCTGAAGAAAAAAGAAATCACTTTTGCCATTTTTTTCAGAACTCAGGTTAATCGAAAATTCCACTTCAACAGGACACCCCATACCCTTCCGCCCCAACTCCAATATCTCACAAAGCAATTGAGGCAAAGGCAATGAGTTGTACTTAAGTATTTGAGCAAATGTTAAAATTTTGGGTCCTGGAATATAGGATGTATCCCTGATACGGTGTTCTTCCGGCACATAAGTGCTGGCAAATACCCTTACAGGAAATTCGTCTTTTGCATCATCTACTTCTCTTTTTTCCAGGTTTGAATACTCTCCAAAGTTGAGTTCATCAGAATATCCCTTGATTCGTAAGGCATAAAAAAAACGCTGGGCATTTGCCAAAATGTCATCAACAGTTGAAAACTGCGGTAAGATGTTTGGGTGCTTAGGCGAAAAGCGCAGGCTCTTTTCTCCTTCCATAACGGTTTTGCCCAATCCAAGGGCGATATTGATAATCCCTTCTTCGGGTTTCATATGAGAAAACGGATAAAAGTTATGTGACATAGCAACGCCGGAACCTGCCGGATAAAAAAAATCGCCATATTCTTCTCCGGCAACTTGCTGGATAATAACAGCCATTGCCTCTTCCTGCGCTTGGCTTAGAATGCTTCTGGTAAATGACTTCGGGCCCTCATAATAGGTCGAGGCGTACACAAGCTTTATCGCCGTGATGAGATGCTTAAGCCGTAGGGAAATATCAGGATGGTTGTTGGGGATCATATAGGTTTCATAAAGCCCGGCATAAGGCTGAAATTGAGCATCTTCGAGCAGGCTGGAAGAGCGGACAGACAGGGGGTATTTGACCTGAGACAGGTAGGCCTCAAGCTCACTCACTAACCACTCAGGCATATCTGCCTTAAGGAAACCTTCTGTGACTTCTTCATCAGTGAAGTCTTCCCTGACAAAATGCTCTAAGTGATTCTGACTAACAAAGGCCTCAAAACCATCAGTTGAGATAACCAAGGTTTTAGGGATCACAATATTTATTTCCAAAAACTTTTCGTGAATTTCAGGGTGTTCCTGAAGCAAAGCAGACATAAAGGCGAGGCTCCGAGCCTTACCTCCTATTGAACCCTGGCCAATTTTAACAAAATCCATTGTGTCTGCGTCAAAATGTTCACCCTTGAACTGCGCAACCACACCCTTTTGGCGCCATTTACGCAATGTATGAATGTTAGAGATAATATACTGTCGCATATGATCCGCATCAAGAAACTCTGACGCATGGACTTGTCATGAAAAAATCGTGTATCTCTGAAAGAAGATTTGGGGAGTTTTTGTCTAAAAAAACGGCGGGTATTTTTTCTGCCTCTTTCCTGTTTTCGGGTTCCGAACTCAACAGAAGAAGGGGAAGGTCAGGGATTTCCTTTCCGATTTGCGAAAGTAATTGAATTCCCGCATCAACCACCATTTTACCACGCTTTGGAAAACGAGTGTCTGAAATAATGCCAAAGACATAAGAACGGAACTTCTGGTAAAGCTCCATGGCCTCATCATAGCTTTCTGCCAATAGTATTTTGGGCCTTGCCCGCATTGTGAGAAGTCTGTGTTCCTCATTGAGACCGTCTTCCAAAACTGCCTGAGTCTGCCTCACTACTTCTTTGTATATAAGCGGGAGAAAGGATGAATAATAGACTGGAGAATCTTCAACCAGGATCAGGACACGGACCTTTGCCTTTTGGGTATCAAAATCAACATTAAGGCGGTCTTCAGCATTTTTGACCAGGGCCAAAAGAAGATCGGAATTACCGGACCAGATAAAAGTCTTGTCAATTCCGCTGGAATCCTTGTTTTCAGGAAAGGGATAAATACCCCTTGGGCTGTGAGCCAAAAGAATGACAGGCAAATCAGGCCTTAGATTCTTTATCTCTAAGCTCAACGAGAAAGCATCCATTTCATCCAGATGCGGCATGGCAATAACCATATCGAATACTCTTTCATTCAAGAGCTCGAGGGCTGCATAGGCCGAAGAGGTCCGGGTCACCCTTGGAGGCTGGCTCAGATTCAATCCTCTGTATTCGTTTATAATCCTTGATGCAAGGCTCCCGTCCTCCTCCAATATGAATGCGTCATACGGACTGGAAACCAACAAAATTTCCCGTATCTTGTTGGACATCAATTCGTGAAATGCCTTAAAACGCTCATAGATTTCGCTCGGTAAAATAAAGTCTTTTAAAACCATATTGATCTCCGAACACTGACGAAATATAGGTGCTCATTGCACGGTGTCTACTGCCCGGTTGAGGTAGTATTGTGGTTCAGGCTTAAGGCTCATAGCGTAAGGCGCAAGGAATGGAAAGCCTTATGCCTTATGTTTATATTATTACGTCGATTAAATGGTCTTGTCAATCGATCTGACGACCAATAAGATTATTTCCATAGCTCACAATCCGAAAAAAAAAGGCGGTTATTAAACCGCCCCTCATACTAATAATAACTATATATCAAAGTGTTTAGGCCCTTATAAATAGAGTTGTGTTCAAATTGCGAAAAAAATTTTTGTATAGCCGGGAAAGCTTTTACTGTAAAGGCCCTCAGAAGAATAAACGGCGATTCAACATTTTACAACAACCTGCTTGGTTCCGGCGTATCCTGCTTAAGAATTAAAAGATTGAGGGATTTGGAGATTGAGTTTCTTATCTGTGAAATTCTGTCTCCTTTATTTGAATAGATGGAGCGAAGCGACTCCTTAACTTCCCCGCTACAAGCGAGATAAATAGGCACTTCAAACTTTAGTTCACTTTAGGCACTTTTCCGGCTTGTCCGGGTTAGGTATCAATAATTTCAAGTGCCTCTTCCTTATAAGCATCCATGACATACGGAATACCTGTTACTTTCGCACATTCCTCTGTAAGAGAAAAAATATCCTTTCTGTTTATGTATTGAACTTCCCAGTTCCTCGAACCAGCCATGATCTGCTGGAGCCCTACCCTTATTTTGTCTGTAGCACTATATAAACCAATCGCGCCCAATGGAAGATCATCTACTTCGGAGCCGTATTTTTCCTTCAGGACCTCATAGTTCATAAATATTTCTTCCTTTGTGGAACCGAACCTTGATACTGTTGCAGGAAGCCCACCATCTTCACCTCTTAGCCATTTTTCAGCGTTTTTGCCCACCATGCCGGGGATCATTAGTGCCCGACCCATACAGACGGCCTTACAGTAAGGAGCTCCCAGAGACAGTGCCTTGAATACATGGTCTTCTGAGGAAAAACCTCCTGCAAAAGCGATATCCGGTACCCGTTTACCTTTTTGGGCCAGGCGCTTGCACAAGTCATACGCCATGGAATGCAGGTATATGGAGGGTATACCCCATTCGCTCATCATCCTCCAGGGACTCATACCCGTACCGCCCGGTGCGCCGTCAATGGTCAAGAGATCTATTTCTGCATCGCTGGACCATCGTATTGCCATGGCCAGCTCTCTCATGGGATAAGCGCCTGTTTTGAGCGTTATACGTTTGGCTCCGAGCTTTCGAATTCTTTCTACCTCCTTCATAAAGCCCTCCTGGTCAATGAATCCGAGGCGGGAATGGCGTTCAAATTGTTTCAGAGGACCGGCCTTAAAAGCTGCCTGGGAAGCTGGGTCTTCCGGGTCAGGGGTTACTATATAACCTCGCTTTTTCAATTCTATTGCCCGCTTTAAGGAGTCTACCTTGATTTCCCCGCCAATACACTTTGCGCCCTGACCCCATTTTAGCTCAATGGTCTCTACCCCAAGTTTTTCAATGACATATTCGGCTACGCCGTTTCGCGTGTCCTCGACATTCATCTGAACAAAAATATCCCCATAGCCTTCATGGTAACGGCGATATTCTCTGACACGACGATCCATCTCAGGGGATTTTGCGACCATACCATTGCTGTCGAGTTCCAGTTCCGGATCAATTCCCACTACATTTTCACCGCAAACAAGGCTGATACCACTGATGGCAGCCCCTATTGCAAAATGCTCCCAATTTTTGCGCGCAATATCAGTGCTGCCAAGGGCACCGGTAAATATGGGCACTTTCATCTTTACCTTTTCAGTGACGCCAAAAGACGTTTCAGTATTAACCGCCGGAAAAGTGGCTTTATCAGGATCTGGTTCCACTCCCTTTGCTCCCAGTGCATATCCCATAATATTCAGGTGGGAATAATCAACCGGGTAGTCTTTGTCCGCGCCTGCTGTTACGCTCCCGAAAGGCTCCGGGTAAAGGAGCTCTCTCCCCCGGAAAGTAGCCCTGAACAAATCGCAATTTCCCTTGCACCCGTCAATACATCTACTGCATATGCCGGACTGAGGAACTACATTCCGAGAACGATTTTTGGTTTGAAGAGCGTCATTAGAATTGGGTCTCTGTAGATTCATAATTTTCCTCCTTTGAAAATTGGTGATGTGAATAAAAAAAAGGCATCTACTCCAACAAGAGCAAGACACCTTTGTCTACTTCCAAAAAAATACTCCGCACGCCTTTGTGCGAAGCACATATTTATTACCCACATCTGTTGAGTTTGTCAAATCTTTTTTTTTAGCGATCTTTTTTTGCTGATAATTCAGAGATCTTCTAATAGGTAAGTTGTTTAATAGTTGATGATTTAGCAAAAAGTCGTCACTCCGGTGAAAACCGGAGTCCAGAAACTCTGCAACTAATTAAAAAAACTGGATTCTCCGATATATCGGAAAATGACAAAAAATGGTGTTTTCCGACTTTTTACGAGTTCATCAATAGTTGAGTTGGAAAACAAGTACCACTTCGACGGGAATAGAGCTTAAACCATATCAAGTATCAATTTTCAGGCAAACGATATGAATTCAAATAAATGTAACCACTTAACCACTCAACAATTCAACCATTTAACGAGGTTTGTAGTAAATTCTCAAAAGACCCAGGTTGTATCAAAAAAATCCCCCTCAATTCCCCTTTGCAAAAGGGGGAAGCAGTCAGAATGCCTGGACTTATTTAGATGTTACATAATAAAAAAGAAATTTGTTAAAGGATTACTTTAAGGCGTGAGGTATACTGGAATAGTATCCCAATTCCTCGGAAAGCAGGATCGCCTCTGCAACATCACGCATGGATTTGCGGGAATCCATACTACGTTTTTGTATCCATCGGAAGGCATCATCTCCATTCATGTTGCGTTGACGCATAAGTATTTCTTTTGCCCTTTCCACAAGCTTCCGGGTATTAAGCTCCTCCTGGATCACTTTGGTTTTGACCATGAGCTCAGTGTTCAGGATGGCAACGGCCGCTTGATTGGCAACGGCCGTTATGAGATTTACCTCTGGCTCTGAAAACTCACGAGGTTTTGCGGTAAAACAATTAAAAACCCCTATTACTTTTTCATCTTTTGCTTGAAGCGGCACACTGACCATTGATACCAGCCCAAG
>MVDB01000095.1 GCA_002050025.1 Desulfobacteraceae bacterium 4484_190.2 | reverse complement strand
GCCTACACTGGTGAAGATGTATAATGGAAAAAAGAATGACTTTTCAATAAGTCCATCCTGTATTAGAAAAATCCCCCTCAATCCCCCTTTGCAAAAGGGGGAAGAAGCCGGAATGCCCAGACTTATTGAGAAGTTGCGAAAAAGATAAATAACTGATCGTTTTGGAAAACATTTTGACATTGGGGTTTTGGATTTGATTTGACATTTGGATTTTGACATTTGAACTTTATTCCATAGGGCTTCACAAATCACTATCTAACACGCATAGCAAAGCTGTGACCATCCAGCTACTGTCGGATGGTTTAATGGGTTAATTAAAAGCATAGGTTAAAATTTTAAGGAGATAAGACAATGAACCAACCGTCTGTTTTATTGAAAGAGGTGGATCGTATTGAGATCCTGACCGTCATTGACAACTACGTGGATGTGTTGCTCACCAATACCAGGGTTGTCACCCGCCCTCCTCTGTCAAAGGGAGGAGATATCCCGTCGGACACCCTCCTTGCGGAGCATGGACTTTCTTTACTTGTGACAGTGTATCAAGGAAAAGAGAAACATACCGTGCTTTTCGATACCGGATACAGCAAGATAGGGGTGCCACATAATTTAGAACAGCTTAAAGTGGATCTCAGCGAGGTGGAGGCAATTGTGTTGAGCCATGGGCATATGGATCATACCGGTGCCCTGGATGTTATCCTTGACAAGATATCCGGCACGATCCCCCTTGTCCTTCATCCGGGGGCCTTTGCCGGCCCTCGTTTTTTTGGTCTTGCTGACGGCCGGAGGCTCCTGTTTCCACAGACCTTGGTGAAGGACGAGTTGGTAAATCGAAATATAGAGCTTATGGAAAGAAAAACGCCTACACTCCTTGCCCGTGAGGAAATCATGGTCACCGGCGAGGTGAAACGTGTTACACCGTTTGAGAAAGGGCTTCCCAATGCCGTTTTAGAACGGGATGGAAAGATCGAAAAGGATCCAATTGTAGACGATCAGGCCCTGGTGGTACACCTGAAAGGAAAGGGGCTGGTGGTCATTGCCGGTTGCAGCCATGCAGGCATCATCAACACGATTCTTTATGCCCAAAATTTGACCGGTATAGAAAAGGTTCATGCAATCCTAGGGGGATTTCACCTGTCCGGGCCCTATTTCGAGAAGATCATTGAACAGACCATTGGTGAATTTAAACGTATTAGCCCAGAGGTACTTGTTCCGATGCACTGCACAGGCTGGAAGGCTATCCAGCAGATGTCGCAGGAATTTCCAGATGCATTCGTCCTCAACAGCGTGGGATCCACGATCACACTATCATGAGATACATAGGAGGGTGTCCATCTACTTTCTGTCAGCACCTCATCCCCCTTGTCTTGGGACCGAGGTTGTTCTTTTCAACATTGTAGGCCATTTCCACCCATTCACATAAGAGAGGCCTTGTATCTTGCGGATCAATGATATCCTCTATGCCAAATGCTTCCGCGGTTCGGAAAGGGGATGAGATGGCCATGTAAGTCTCCTGCAATTTTTCAAGGCAGGCCTCCGGTTCTTCTGCCGATTCGATTTCTCTCCTGTGGGCCGCATAGACTCCACCCTCTACCGGGATATTGCCCCATACGGCCGAAGGCCAGGCATACCGCCAGCTCAACCGGATCCCGCTCTTCTGGGCACCGCCGGCCACTCCATAGCATTTACGGAGGTAGATGACTGCAATAGGGATAGTTGCCTGTATTATGGCAAAGCTTGCCCTCACACCTTTACGGATCGTCCCATGTTCCTCACTTCGCTTTCCAATAGTAAATCCCGGCTGGTCCGAAAAGTTGACAATGGGGAGATGAAAGGTATCGCACATATCGATAAATCGTTGATATTTTTCCGCAACATCATAATTGAAGGAGCCACCAAGGAACTTAGGGTCATTTGCCAGTACGCCCACAGGATAGCCGTTCAGGCGGGCCAAAGCAGTAATCTGGGATCGGCCCTGGTACCTTCCAATCTCGAAGATAGAATTACGGTCCAGCACAAGCCTCAATATCTCTCTTATATCATAAGGCTTCCTGTTATCCCTGGGAATGATCGAAATAAGATTTTCTTCCCGGCGTCCCGGGTTATCATGATCAGCCTCTCTTTGTTCTGGCATTTCCCAGACATTTGAGGGGAGATATGACAAAAATTTCTTGATCTGATCCAGGGCATCCTTTTCATCAGCAGCATCATTATCCACCACGCCCGTAAGACGCGTATGAAGCTTGTAGCCTCCCAGGTCTTCCTTGGTAATATCTTCCCCAAAGGCTGATTTGACCAGGGGGGGACCCCCAACAAAGACATGTGCCTTTTTTCTTACCATTACAGAGAAATGGCTCTGGACCATGTAAAGGGCCCCCAGGCCTGCCACAGAACCGAAACCGGCAGATACCACTGGTATTTCAGACATTACCTCAACCCTGTTCTGGGCGCATTCATCTCCTGAACTGGGCAGTTCGGTGTAACCGATCTCCAGGATCTCCCTGATAGACCCGCCTGCCCCCTCAACCAGCCTTACTATGGGAAGCCTCAAGGAACGGGCCATTTTTACGAAATAGGCCCCCTTACTCTTATACATTCTCCCAACAGAGGCCCCTTTAATGGTGAAGTCGTCACCGTGTATGGCGATTCTTCTCCCCCCGATCTTCCCGATTCCCATCACAAAGGGACAGGGGACCAGGTCCATGAGTTTGGTCTTATCGTGGTCGTCGTATGTAGGTGCTCCTGCTAGTACGCCCCTTTCACGAAACGTTTCCTGGTCACATATCAAACCTATCCGTTCCCTTACAGTCATTTTGCCACGGGTATGTTGCTTTGATATATTTTTTTCTCCGCCCAGCTGATAAGCGATTGTTTTTCTTTTTCCCAGTTCTTCTATTTCTTTTATCCACATTTTTTCTAATACCTCATATTCCTATCTTCTTCTGTCATAAATAGTGCCTGACCGAAAACTGTTATTTTTCCCAATCTCTGCGTCCCCGATGAGCGGGATCTACGCTTTGCTTCGACAGGCTCAAATTATAATCCTATAAATGCTCAATGTATTCCTACGATTATAATTTTGCCTTCCTTGATCTTGGAAAAAATTCCTAGTTTTCGTTCAGGCACTAAATAGGTTTTATGGCTTCAAGCTCATCATCACTCTCTCTTATTGAACGTAGTTCTCCTCGCTCATCCATTTGTTCCTAATCCCATTATATGAGCTATGTCAAGTCACGGCCCAGCAAAATGCGTTACACACTCCATCCTGACCCGTCTAAATTGACCCATGCCTTTAAATGATTATTGACCTGATGCTATATTATCTATAATAATCACATAGTTAAGGATAGAGCACCATACCTCATGAAGCGGCATTAATTTTGCGTGTAATTTTGTAACTTTCAGCGAAAAATCATGGCTGTACAGCTTTTCGGAGTTTAGGTGTAAGCCTTTTATAAAATCCTTACGGCCCGCCCTGGTGCGACATCCCGGGACGCAGCTATTATCGCTGCAATATTTGCAAAGCTGAAGCTATAGAACATATGCATTGCGAATCAGGTCTGGGCCAGGGATAAACTCCAACTATAACTTAATTGAGAAGTTACGTAACTTTCGCCAGAAAAAGTCTGAAGCAGGAGTAAAGAGACCACGTTTTGGAGTCACTGCCTAGACTTATTAAGGTATTCTACCTAACTATTACAGGAAACTATGTCAAAAATCTTAGCTATTTACAATGAGCAGGAGAATCTCACTGGCCTTGCAGCATTATTGAAGAATGCAATGCCAGATTGTGCCGTGACAACAGCACCGTCAGGAATCGAAGGTATTGAAAAGGCAAAGGCAGAGTTTCCAGATACGATTCTCCTTGATATTGAGATACCTGAAATAGAAGGATTTGAGGTAATAGAGAGACTTAAATCTGATGAAAACACAAAAAATATCCCTATCATACTTGCGGGCGGAACCATAGATTCCAAAAGTCATGTTAAAGGATTAGAGCTTGGCGCTAACTCTTTTCTTGATAAGTTAATTGATGAAAATTTACTGGTCGCGCACATCAATGCCTCGCTACGAATAAAAAAAACAGAAGATCTTTTGCGCGAGGAAAAGGAAAAACTTGAAGCTTTACTTAGACGAGCACAAAAGAACGAGGCCATCAGTGCGCTCACAGGAGGCATTGCCCACGACTTCAACAATATTCTAACGGCTATCCTTGGTTACACTGAGATAGCAATGGGCCGCACCCAACAGGAGACCCTGATACATACGAATTTGGAGGAAGTGCTCAAGGCGGGTTATAGGGCACGAGATCTGGTGCAGCAGTTGCTCACTTTCAGCCGGCAAACCGATCAGGACAAAAAGCCGTTGCAAATCAGTCTTGTAGTAAAGGAGGCCCTCAAAATGCTCAGGGCGGCCCTCCCCACTACCATTGAGATCCGCCAGGATATCAAAAGCGGCTCCGGAAAGGTTATGGCCGACCCGACCCAGATCCATCAAATGCTGGTGAATCTATGCTCTAACGCGGCCCGCAGCATGCATGAGAAGGGAGGGATACTGGAAGTAATCCTGTCCGACATTGAGCTTGATTCTCGCTTCACAGATCAGCACCAGGGGTTAAAGCCTGGACCCTATGTAAAATTAACGGTAAGCGACACCGGGGATGGAATATCCCGCTCAACTATCCAAAAGATCTTAGATCCCGGTTTTACATCAGAAACAGGAGAAAACGGGTCCGGTTTAGGGCTTACAGTGGTTCACGGAATAGTTAAAAACCACGGAGGAACGCTCACTGTGTATAGTGAGCGTAACAGTGGAACAACTTTCAATATATTTCTCCCCAGGATTGTGGAAGAGGGTTCGCAGGACATTGACCTTGCCACGTCGCTTCCCAGGGGAAACGAGAGAGTGCTTTTTGTAGACGATGAGCACGTCCTGGCAGATCTTGGCGAATATATGCTCAAGCCTTTGGGTTATACAGTAACAACTAAGACGAATAGCATCGAGGCGCTGGAAACCTTCAGCGTGCAGCCACAGAGTTTCGACCTTGTGGTTACCGACATGACCATGCCTTGCATGACTGGCCTTGAACTTGCCGAAAAACTACTTCAAATCCGAGCCGACATACCCATTATTCTTTGCTCAGGATTCAGTGATATGGTCACCCATGACAAGGCCAGGGCCACAGGGATTCGAGAATTTGTCATGAAACCTGTTGATCTTGGCGAAATGGCCAAAATTGTCCGCAGGGTGTTGGATAAAAAGGCCCCCGATGGTGAAACACAGTGACACATATCTTGATTATTGATGATGAGGAACCGGTCCGGGCACTCATCGGACAGATACTTGAATCGGACGGCCACAATTGCATCCTTTGCGCCAGCGCATCCGAGGCCCGTGAAAATTTAAAGGACCGGCGTTTTGATTTGATCCTTTGCGATATAGACATGCCCGGGGAGTCAGGGCTCGATTTCATTCGCTACGCCGTATCGGAATATCCGGATACAGCGGCGGTCATGGTCACCGGCCTGGATGACCCAATGACCGCAGAGTCTGCCCTGGAAATTGGCGTTTATGACTACATCATAAAACCATTCAACCGAAATGGTGTACTTATCAGTGTAGCCAATGTGCTTAGACGCCGGCAACTTGAGATTGATAATCGGGCTTACCGTGAAAGTTTGCAGAAAATGGTGATGGAGCGCACGGCTGCACTACAGGACAGCATGGAAAAACTTGGAAAGGCCCTGGAAGGCAGTATCCTGGCCATAGCAAGCACTGTCGAAACAAGGGATCCATATACGGCAGGTCATCAACAGCGTGTGGCGGATCTTGCCTGCGCCATTGCCAAAGAAATGGGTCTTCCTGATGATCAAATTTATGGTATCCGCATGGGTGGAGTAATTCATGATCTCGGCAAAATATCTATCCCGGCTGAGATCCTGAGCAAACCAGGCCGCATAACTGAGATCGAGTTCGAACTGATCAAAACGCACCCACAGGTAGGTTACGACATACTGAAAACCAATGAATTTCCGTGGCCAATTGCCCAAATGGTACTTCAACATCACGAAAGGATGAACGGTTCAGGGTACCCTGCGGGGTTGTCCGGTGAAGGGATTCTCTTAGAATCCAGGATCCTCGGTGTGGCCGATGTTGTGGAGGCCATGGCCTCCCATCGACCCTACCGGCCTGCCTTGGGCATTGATAAGGCATTACAGGAAATATCCAGGAACAAGGGCTCGCTCTATGACCGTGAAGTTGTTGAGGCGTGTCTAAAACTTTTTGAGGAAAAAAGGTTTGAGTTCGATTAGGCGTTTCTCATCCTGGAGTTTATCTCAAGTTTTTCCAAAGACAATTTGATGGCATCTCTGGCCATACTTTTTTTGCGCATGTAATCTTTAAAGAATGCCGTTACTTCATCTTCTCTTCCAAGGCCACACACCGGGATAATTCCCGCAATGACCCTTTCATAATGCAGTGGATGGAAGTGTTCGAGAGCATTCAACTGCGACCTGAACCAATCCCACATATGGGGTATCGCATTCGGGTTGGCAGTCATTGATGCTATGGGGACAAATTTATTCCGGCCTGGCACTCTGCCCAGGATGTATTTCTGGGCCCTTTGAATCAGTTTTTTTTCACGAAAACACCCCAATGCCATCAGGATATTCATCCTATCATGTTCACTTTCAGATGTATTGAATCTCGTTTCAAACCAGTCAAACGCCTTGTCATCACCATTCAAGGCACCCACCTGCATGATACTTTTTACAATATCCGGATGGATGGCCTCATTGCGCATTAAGGATGCAAAATGCCTAAGAGCCATGTCTTCAACATCTTTCGAACCATACAGCACAGCATGAAAAATGATCTGGTCCCTCAGAATAGATCTGGTATGTTTTTCATTTGCCCCCGGCTCATATCCAATATGTGCAAGTACGCTTTCAAGGAACGACTTACCGAATGATGCAACCTTCTCCCTTTGTACATTTTCTAATACCAGGTATGCATGGAACAGGTTTCCCGCAATCCCTATGAGGGGAAGGAAATCGTCTTCCTG
>MVDB01000094.1 GCA_002050025.1 Desulfobacteraceae bacterium 4484_190.2 | reverse complement strand
TATTATTTCAGTCGCATTGAGGCAGAGGAACCAGAGAATGTAAGGATTGTGGCTAGAGGGGGGATCCCCTGGGTGGAAATCCTGAGATTTGCTCGAAAGGAAAGTGTGGATCTCATTGTTATGGGGTCTTATACCATCAAAGATCCCAAGAAAGCTCCAGTAATTGAAAAGCCTCATCTCGGAGAAAATGCCCAGGTGGATCTCATTGTTATGGGGTCTTATACCATCAAAGATCCCAAGAAAGCTCCAGTAATTGAAAAGCCTCATCTCGGAGAAAATGCCCAGCAGGTTACTTTACGCGCCCGATGCCAGGTTTCCACAATCACTTCGCCAAAGCAACAACTAAGTTTGAAAGGGGAATAATCACTGCTCAGGATTTAACTCAGTTTCGTTCCTTACCGCTATGGCGGAAGAATTGTGGCTTTGATGTATCAGGTATAAGGCTCAAGGCCAAAGGGAAAATAGCTTTCTGGAGATAATTTATGAAATTCAAGACAATTATGCTGGTATTAGCTTACCTTTTCTTTTTTCTTTCTTTTGCATTTCCCCAAGATGAACAGATAGTTCTTGACCATAAAGAAATAGGGATACATCAAAGGCCCCTATCTCATCTGAGCCATGAAAAGCATGCAGAAATTATTGACTGCAACCATTGCCACCATGAATATGACGAAAATGGGAACAACATTGGTGAAGATGGCCAGAGTTGCTCCGAGTGCCATAGCCAGGTTGAATCAACAGAAAATCCAGTCTCCCTTTTGAAGGCCTTCCATATTTTATGTAAAAACTGCCACGAAAAACGGTTATCAAATGGAAAAACAAGCGGGCCGGTCATGTGTGGCCAATGCCACAAGAGGCAGTGAGTAATTCCTCCTACCTCTCATCTTCATACTATTCCTGGACGAATTCTTTTGCAAATCGTAAGATATTTATTGCATATCGGGGGAGGGGAGAAAAGGAATGCAAAATGAAAGGAGTTTTTCCATGAAAGAAAGGATAAAGATTGTAGAAGGGGACATCACGGAGCAGGAGGTGGATGCCATTGTAAATGCTGCCAACACTTCACTTCTGGGAGGAGGGGGTGTAGACGGGGCCATCCACAGGGCAGCAGGGCCTGAGCTTCTGGAGGAGACCAGGAAGATTGGGGGATGCCCTACGGGCGAGACCAGGGTGAGTAAGGGCTATCGTCTGCCGGCCAGGTGGGTGATACACACGGTAGGGCCTGTGTGGGCCGGAGGGCATAAGAACGAGGAGAACCTGTTGGCCAATTGTTATAAAAACAGCCTCAGGGCGGCAGTGGAGCATGGGGTAAAAACCATTGCCTTTCCGTCCATAAGCACAGGGGTTTACAGATTCCCATTAGAACGTGCTACAGAGATCGCCTTAACTGAAACCAAGAAATTTATAGAAACAAATGAAAATCCTGATAAGGTGGTTTTTGTGTGCTTTGGAGAAAAGGCCCTTAATACCTACCGTGAAGTCTTTGAAAGAATTTATTAGCTGTCCATTCAAATACTAAAAGGAGCTTGTATCCAAAGAAGTTTGTAACATCTCAATAAGTTGGGGCAAATCCACTGGCGTAGGGTGGCATTTTATATACCACCGTTATTTGCGGGGTATAAAACCCCACCCTATAAGAAAGGAACCTGAATTTATTGAGAACTTACAGAAGTTTCATCTAATTCAGCCCTGACAGCCATGCCTATCCTTTCCAGAATATACGGTTTCTTAACATAGGCCCCAGCACCGAGCCTGTGCGCCTCCTGCACACGATCTGTTTCAGAAAACCCGCTTGCTATTATAGCTTTCTGTTCGGGGAGTAACTCGAGAATCCTTTTGTATGTCTCAAGCCCGTCAATCCCAGGGGCCATAATCATGTCTAACACGATTAGATCTGCGGTATGCTCCTTCAGATATGAAACCGCCTTTTCACCGCTTGAAACTGATGTAACAGAGTAACCCAATTTGGTTAAGATTCCTGACGCTATCTCTCTTTGCTCTTCCATATCATCCACAATTAGAATTGACTCTCCCTTTCCCATATACTTTTTGATGGACATCATAGGTTTATCCAATGCTGCTTCTTTTCTGGTTACGGGAAAGGAAAGCGTAAATTTAGTCCCCTTTCCTTCTGTGCTTTCAACGTCAATGTATCCTTTGTGGTCTTTTATTGTCCCCCATACCACTGCCATGCCAAGGCCCGTTCCGCTTCTTCCCATCACCTTTTTTGTATAGAAAGGCTCAAATATCCTTTCCATATCGTCAGGAGCTATTCCCACTCCGGTATCGGAAATAGTACAAACAACATAATCGCCCTCGGCCACATCGTCATAACCTCCTATGGGTTTGTCAATATATTGGTTTCTAACGGATATAAATATACTCCCCCCATGAGTCATTGCCTCTGCTGCATTGGAGATCAGATTCATAATGGTTTTGGATAGATGAACAGGGGAGCCCGATATATTTAACAGATTTGTTTCAAGATCGGTTTCGACCTGCACATTAGGGTGATAAAGTTTTAATTTTTCATATTCAGGGCTTTTCAAATACTCGGAGATAATATTGTTCAAGTTCACAACTTCAGTAACAGCAACGCCTCTTCTTGCCAGGGTCAACAGGTCCTGCACAATAGCGGCGGCCTTTTCTCCTGATTTTTGTATTGTGAGTATTGGCTTTTTTAGAGGGCTGTCTTCAGGAAGGTCCATCAGTAGCAGTTCAGGATAACTCACAAGCCCGGACAGGATATTATTCAAGTCATGCGCCACCCCCCCCGCGAGGGTGCCGATTGCTTCCATCTTCTGAGCCCGTTGGAGCTGTGCCTCGAGTTTTTTCTGCTGCGTGACGTTTCTAAAGAAATTAATGGTAGCAGGCCTTCCCTGCCATTTGATAAGCGCTGTACTAAGTTCCACCCAGAGTTCTTCACCGGATTTCCCTATTATTCTAACGGGATAGGTGTTTGTAGGGGTTTCCCCGTTTTCCCTTCTCCTGCGTCTTTCAAGGATCATATTCCTGTCTTCATGGTGATAGAAGGAAGAGAAAGGCCCCTTGGCCAATTCTTCTGCATGATATCCGGTCAAGTCTTCGGTTTTCTTGTTGTGAAATTTTACCAAATCGTCTTGGATAATAAAAATAGCATCGTTAGCGTTCTCCACCAAAATCCGGTATTTTAACTCACTATCTTTAAGTAATTCCTCAGCCTGTTTTCGATCATCAATTTCACTCTTCAAATTTTCTTTTGCTTGTATCAAATGCCTCCGTTCACGTTTCAGGTTATCCGTAGCAGCCTTTTCCCTTTGTGCAGTGGACTGAAGGCCTCGCACCAATACTGCCACGGATATTGCGGCAACTGCATTTAAAAGCATAAAGCCGGCGCCTGCCGCTATCCCCTTTTCCAGGGTGCTGAAAACCGTGTAACTCTCACCAAATTGACCTGTACCGATTAACCAGCCGATTATGGCTAACGTTATCCCGTTAAAGGTTAAAGCCGTACATGCGGCCTTCAGACCTAAGAGAACGGCCGTAAGTACTGTAAAAGCGAAGAGCCACGCAGGCCCTCCGCTCAATAGTCCAACAGATAGAATTACATACAGACCCACAGCATAAGACATCAGCAAAGTGACTGATGCTCGGACTTTATACCTTATTCGAGGCAAAACAAGGAGGCCAACAGCACAGAGATAGGCCATTGTATTAAGGATTGCCAGATGCCACAGCTTTTCTTTGATAGCCATAACAATGGCGGGTGCTAATGCAAAAAGGCCTAACGCCAACCCCCCAGCAAGAATTGTATAAAGAATGCGTTCACGCCAATAGATCAGGCCGTCTTTTTGAGAAGGCTCAGGCGGGGCAACTGCGTCTTTGAGGTCTTTCCAGAATCGTCTGTCGTGTTCCCTTTGTCTTTCAACTTGTATCGCAATGGTCAATTTTACTGCCTTTCATTCTTGATAAATCAGTTACCATAATCACAGATAAATCTATGGCTCTGCAGGGGTTTATCCTTGATCAATCAAAAGCAGGAATCATGCCTAAACCGTGTAGCAGATTAATTCACTACAATTCCAGCTATTTGGGGTATTTTTATTGAAGAATTTGGATGTAGCAGTGTGGGGAAACTCGATTTTTAACTTGCCAATGTGTCAAATTGTTGACGTGAATTCGGAAAGTTATAGACGTGAATTTATTTCGGCAGATAATGTTTCATATGCTATTATCACTGATTGATTTTAAGATGTGACCTATCTTTTGCGCACTGACTCCATACATATTGGCCGTATCAAAAGGTGGTACCCTGATCAAAGCAATACCGAACGACCGAACGCCTGGTCGAAGCTGAGAAACATTATCGGGGTACCGCCACATTCAACTTCTGAAACCGAACGCCCTGTTTTCCCAAGTGTTAAAGATTTCATTGGTTCTGTACTTCGCCCCAGGCTTTTTTACTGCGCTCAATTTTTTTTCGGACAATGGCCCAGGTCTTGGTAGCAAGGAAAGACTGTTCGAAACGCTCAAGCATTTGACCGAACATGGCATATGGTACCGTAAAGGTTAGCTCGTCAGTCTTGAAAAACTTCCGGGCTGATGGATCCCAGCCCCCAAGGACAGCCTTGTTTTCTCCGTTTGCCAGGTACTTAAGGGGCCATGCGATCAGGTTTGTGCAGGCTGCACCCCAGGGCGATACCACTGCTTCGGGATCGTTAGTTACAAACATTGTCAGTTGGTGGAGGCCACACAAACTCTCAGGCCTGGTGAAAAAGGCAACCAACTCCGGTATCTCTTCGCCGGTGAAAAGACTCAGGGGCTTTACCACACAAAATTTCTTTGGGGCTGCCCTTGGATCTATGTAGTCAAAAATCCGTCTCAGTTCGTCAGGTGAGTCACAGTACAATTCACCCTGCATACGTTCGGGAATGCCGGTAGAAACGTAGTGGATGATAAATTCAGTCTGGGGCTTAATGAAGCCAAGGAAGAAAGCGCCGCCTGCACATCCGAATTGTTCGGAGTCGAAGTAGGCGGCAGTTTTTTTCTTGCGGGCCCGCCAGATGTTCCCAATGACGCAGGAAAATTGATTGAACACGGCCTGCCAGTTGATGGCATTTTCCAGTTCCTTTTCACGTGTGGGTAGATCCGTGGGTTTGGGTGAAAATCCGTCAGCCGGCTTTTCATCAGTATAAAAGATGCCCATCGGTTCTTCGTCCAGCCCAAGGGTCTCAAGAAATAGGGGTAGGGCTTTTTTTATTTCAGTATTCATGGAAACCTCCTTGTTTCGTTGCAAAGGGTTGATCCATTGCAACTACTCAGGTTCAAAGTTAACTGACGAAAACTGCACGGCTTTGAGATATTGAGATGTGGCATATTGGCCGTCTCGGCGGCCAGAGGCGGCGCTGAACTGTGAACCTGACAACCTGAGCGGTTGCGATCCATTAACACAAAGGTAAAGAAAAGCATCAAAATTGATAGGTCACGTTTTCTTATAGGTCCCCTTGCGCTGACTTTTAGTTTCCCCTTTTTTTCTCAGCTTGTAGATAACAGGTCGCTGGTTGTCATCCTTGATCTCTGACTTCTTTTTCAATGCGGTACTCCTGATACCTTTTCTGCTTTTCTTGATAATTTTCGAGTCAGTGACACTTGTGGATCTTTTCTTTGACTTTTGGGTGGCTTTCTTTTGGCCCCCGCTTATCCACTTATCAATGGCTTGCTTGTCGAATCGCCAGCGACTACCGATTTTTATTCCAGGGATTATACCTTTTGCGGCGTGATTGATGATAGTGATCTCATGGAGCTTTAGGTATTCTGCCACTTCCCTGGTTGTCATAATCTGTGCCAAAACAGGTTTCTCCGCAAGCCCCATGGATTTCATTTTTTTTCTGACTTCCGTTAGGTCTCCAAACTGTTTGGATCGCTTTGTTCTCCCGGTAAGCCCTTTCTTCTTTTTTACAAGCCGTTTTCTTTTGAAAGCTTCAGTATAAGCAGAGCCGTAAAGCCTTTTGTAGACCTGTCTGGCATATTCTTTGGTAAACCCGAAGTGTCTGCCTGTCTCGGCCAGTGTAGTGTCCGGGTTTTCTACCATTTTCTTAAATCGCTCTACTGAACCCTTACCATACCTGCGGTCAAACCGCCTTGAGAATCCGTTGATTCTTTTAATTCCATAGGCGTTTCTCAGCTTTGTGATCATCGAGTCACTCACCTCGAGGAGAGAGGCAATTTCATAATCATAAAGCCCCTCGACCTGGGCCTTCTGCTTAATAAACCCGTATAGATCCGTCCCGAATCGTATTCCTACATAAGATTCTAATTTTGTTTTACTGGTCATTATGAAGAGTCTCTAATTTGTAGTTTTGGTGAAGAATAAATTCATCCGTAACTGCGCAAGATGCCGGGGTAGCATAAAAGGCTTACGCCTAAAGTTCTAATCCGGAGTTTACCCCTGGCCCAGACCTGACTTTCCGAGGGTAGTTTTATGATCTGGACCTCCAAAGCTTTGCAACGTAAATGCCCTGTGCCGTGCAAGTCGCACCTCCCGATCCCGTCCCGGTTTCGGGATGGGGAGGGCGGGCCGTGAGGGTTTTATTCGCAGGATATTGGCCAAATGTATTCATCCTATAATAATTAAATAAAATAAAAGGCGAGTCAAGAAAAATCGGCATCTAAGACTGAGTTGAAAGCCCCCAGGAAATAAAAAATATACCCGCACTTTTTCAGATGTTACAATTTTTCCCTTTGAAGATTAATCATGAAGAGCCTGGTCTTGCGGTCAGAGTTATCTATTACCATTGATTTTACTAACAATTCAAGATGTAATACCTGATTGCTCATTGCGCCCTGAAATCCACACTGATACCATATATGTTGTAGTTTTTTACCTTGACTCACAAGGGAAAATTCCATATGCTCCTTTCACAAAAAAGCAATTTCTTTTCTTTAAATTATAGGATTTTGAAATGATAGAGCAAATATTTCAATATATATCTGATCATATATCTCATTTTGTGGTTGCTCTATTTGGCTTTCTCGCTTTTGTGGCAATTGTGGTACTTTTGGTGCGGTTTTTTCAGTTTAGAAGGCGGAACCAGAACCTAAAATTGAAAAAGGGCATTTCGCGTCATGTGGATGATGAAATGGCCTGGATGAAGAGTGATATATCGGTTGTTATTGAAAACGAATTGATTAAACTGAAAAAAAATATATCCATTAGTATTGAAAAGGAGTTACTTCAACTCACAACAAGTATTCCGGTTCTTATCAAGGATGAAATAGATAAACTTAAAGAGA
>MVDB01000006.1 GCA_002050025.1 Desulfobacteraceae bacterium 4484_190.2 | reverse complement strand
GGCTTCCTACATAAATTGACGATTTTCGATTGACTATTGATGATTGTGTTCCTGAATTCAGAATAGTCAATTGTCAATAATCAATAGTCAATTCTTTTTATCCCGCAAGGCATGGTCGCCTTGCTGCAGCAGTTTCATCCATCCTTTTTGCTTTACATTTTTTTGGCGCTTCTCGCACCAGTTCAGGTGCCTCTTTTGCTTCATTAACGATAGATTTGACCGCATCTATAAACTCATCTATATTTTCCTTAGACTCAGTCTCAGTGGGTTCGATCATGATAGCGCCATTTACCACCAGCGGAAAATAGATGGTTGGAGGATGAAACCCGTAGTCCATGAGGCGCTTTGCCATTTCCAGCGTAGTTATTTTTTGCTCTTTCTGAAATCTATCGGAAAAAACGCATTCGTGCATACAGGGCCGGTCATAAGCGAGATGTAACACTCCACAAAGCATTTCCTTGACATAATTGGCGTTTAAGACCGCAAGCTGGCTCGCCTTTTTGAGGTCCTCAGGCCCCATACTCCGTATATAGTTGTAAGACTTTACCATGACCCCAAAATTTCCATAAAATGCATGCAGCTTGCCAATTGAATCAGGTAAATCGTCAGAGAGAATATATTGGTCTTTTTTTTTGATCACCCTGGGGACAGGCAAAAAAGGCTCAAGATGGCTTTTAACACACACGGGACCGGAACCAGGGCCACCCCCTCCGTGTGGAGTCGAAAATGTCTTGTGGAGATTTAGATGCATCACGTCGACCCCTATATCTCCCATGCGTACAATTCCCATAACCGCATTCATATTTGCACCATCGCCATAGACCAGCCCGCCTTTTGAATGTACAACCTCGGCTATTTCCTTAATGTTTTCTTCAAAAAGTCCCAATGTGTTAGGGTTGGTTACCATGATTCCCGCTGTATCGTCATCCATCACTTCAAGAACGGCATCGACTGTTAATATGCCTTGTTCATTGGATTTTACCGGCACAGGCCGATATTTGCAAAGGGCTGCACTGGCAGGGTTTGTGCCGTGAGCAGTATCCGGAACGATGATCTTTGAACGGGGAGAGCCTTTGCTCTGGTGATAGGCGTGCATAAGCAACATTCCAGTAAGTTCTCCCTGGGCTCCGGCCGCAGGCTGGAGAGTGACCGCATCCATGCCAGTGATTTCCGCAAGATATTGCTCCAGTTCGCTGATCAACTTGAGTGCTCCCTGCTGCAAGTTGGTTGGGAGCAGGGGATGAGCACCGGCAAGTCCTGGAAGACTAGCCTGCCTTTCATTGGTTTTGGGATTGTATTTCATGGTGCATGATCCCAACGGGTACATGCCCGTGTCTACCCCAAAGTTCCATGTAGAGAGTCGAGTATAATGGCGCACCACGTCCACCTCGCTCAGATCAGGGAAATCAGGGCCTTCACCTGTCAGCCCTGCATCAAGAGGGGAGGGCGCAACATCACGCCTGGGAAGAGAGAATCCGGATCTTCCCCTTTTTCCTTTTTCCCAAAGCAGGGGTTCATTCAAAACCAGGCCAGTCATACCTAAAGGCTCTTTCATAGTCTTAGCTCCTTAACAAACTCATCCATCTCATCCCTGGTCCTGGTCTCCGTAACACACAAAAGGTAGTGGTCGGTAAGTTCAGGGTAATAGGGAGCCAAAGAAAGTCCAGCCACAATCTTTTTCCCCATCAGGCGTTTATAGATAGTTTCAAAGCCGGTTGGGAATTTAACCACGAATTCATTAAATGTGGGACTATCAAAGGCGATTTCAAAGCCGGCCTTTTTGAGTTCACTCTTAAGATATTCGCACTTGTCATGGTTGAGGCCGGATAGTTCCCGGATACCCGTGCGTCCCACCGATGCCATGTACATCGCAGACATTAAGGCGCAAAGACTGTTGTTGGTACAGATATTTGACGTCGCCTTTTCCCGTCGGATATGCTGTTCCCTGGTGGCAAGCGTCAGGACAAATCCTCTTTTTCCATCCATATCTACGGTTTCCCCAACCAGCCGACCGGGTATGTTGCGGACATATTTCATTTTACTGGCAAACATTCCCAGTCCAGGGCCTCCGAACGACTGAGGGATACCAAGGCTTTGACCTTCCCCGCAAGCAATGTCAGCACCTTGGCTGCCTGGATTCTTCAAGAGTCCATAGGAGAGGGGTTCGGTAAAAGCGGTGACAAAAAAGGCCTCTTTTTCATGGGCCCTTTCACCAATGTGCTGGAGGTCTTCAATACAGCCAAAGAAGTTGGGCGACTGAACCGCAACGGCTGCAAGGTCATCAATTTTGTCAAGTCTTGAAAGGTCGGTCCGGCCATTCCTAAGATACGGAAGCTCAACAAGCTCAAAATCAGTAGGCCGAAAGTAGGTTTGAACAACACGACGGTACAGGGGATGAATAAGAGTGGAAATGGCGACTTTTTTTCTTCTCGTTGTGCGGACGCTCATAAGCAGGGCCTCTGCCAGGGCTGAGGCCCCATCGTAAAGCGAGGCGTTTGCCACTTCCATGCCAAGAAGACGGGCGGTAAGCGTCTGATACTCAAAAATCCCCTGGAGTGTCCCTTGGCTCACTTCTGGCTGATAAGGCGTGTAAGAGGTCGCAAACTCTGAACGGCCAACCAGATTAGAAACGGTCGCAGGGATATAGTGTTCATAGCTGCCGGCTCCTATGAACACCTTGAATTCAGGTGAGGCACCCATACTGTGGGAAAGGGCGTCCATAAGATCGTTTGCTTCCCATTCAGTGAGCGCTTCTGGCAGGTCAAGGGCAGTTTTATGCCGGCAATCTCCAGGTACTGTTGAAAAAAGGTCGTCAAGGTTGTCCACCCCAACCACTTTTAGCATTGAAGTTATGTCTTCATCGGTATGTGGTAAAAAACGCATTTATTCGAGTCCTTTCAGTAATTCAAGGTAGGCGTTTTTAGTCATAAGCGTATCCAGTTCAGCAGGATTGGTGGCTTTTACCTCGATCATCCATCCATCATTAGATGGGTTTTTGTTCACAAGGTCGGGTGAATCTTCCAGAACCGTATTTGTGGCTATTACCTCTCCGCCGATCGGCATGTACAACTCGGCCACCGCCTTGACGGATTCCACGGTTCCAAATTCCTGTCCCTGCTCATAGGTACTGCCCACCAGTGGCAGTTCTACAAAAACAACGTCTCCGAGTTGGTCCTGGGCATAGTCGCTGATACCGATACGTACCCTGTCGCCCTCTAGCCTGGCCCATTCATGATTTTCTGTGTAATGGGCATCATCGGATAAATTCAATTCAGTGATTTCTTTCATAGCATTCTCTCCTTATTTATGGTGCAATTATTTCAATCGACAATCTTCAATTCTTAAAGTATGTATGGGACCTTCAAATTATAGCCCTTATAAACCACAAAGGTCTCCACGGACTGGACATCCTCTATCTTCGATATTTCCTTTGTATAGAATTCCAGCAGATCAAAACCTGCATTCAAAAGAACTACCAGAATGAGATCATATCGGCCCGTTACCACGCTCACAGAAACTACCCCCTTCAATTTGCTGAATTCTTCCCCTTTTTTGACAAGGTGCATAGTCTTTAGTTTAACTCCTACCATGACCGCTCTGTGCCCTTGAATAGCTTCAGGGTCCACACGGGCGGAAATTTCCAGAACCCCTTCGTCTAATAACCTGTTTACTCGAGTTCTTACAGTATTTTCAGATATAGACAGTGCCTCCCAGATTTTAAGATACACTTTTAATTTATTTTGATGTTTTTGTCAATATTTTTGTAGTTATTGTATGATAACCTCAAAAACGGCGGATATTCCTACTGGAAAGATATTGGGAGTCCATATGATTGGCCCACATGCAACTGACTTAATTGGAGAGGGGGCATTGGCAATTAAAATGGGGTGCACTGTAAAAGAACTGACAGAAACAATTCACGCACACCCCACACTCGCCGAGATCATGCTATAAATATCTTATAAGGCGCTGGGCAATGCTTTACATGGATGACTCATTCCTGCTGTCCTTCTCCTGTTAATCAATCCTTGATTATTGGTTATCCCTCAAACCTTGATAACACATCCAGCACATAATCAATATCCTCCTGTGTGTGGGCGGCGTTGATCTGGAAGCGGATGGTCTCATCACCTCTGGGCACTACCGGGAATGTCAACCCCACTACAAGAACACCCTTTTCAAACAGATATTGCACCATTTTGTGTGTCTTAGCGGTGTCTCTCACCAGCAACGGGATAACCGCATGTGGACCTGGTATGGATTCCAGGCCGAGCGCGGTGATACCCTGACGGAATTGTTCAACCCTTTCCTTGAGGTTTTTTAACCTTTCCAATCCTTCTTGGCTATCGCAGATATCAATCGCCTTTATTGCCGCAGCGCAATCCGCCACACTTAAAGGATTGGTGTAGATATATGTATCGGCTTTCTGCCGGACAGCTTCAGCTACTGCCGGGCTTGCAGCAATAAAACCACCATTTACACCAAATGCCTTGCCAAAGGTTCCGATGATAACATCGGGCTGTGTGCCGGTGAAATCGGCAGTTCCCCGACCGGTCCTGCCGTAAGCTCCGATGCCGTGAGAATCATCTACCACTGTAATGACGCCGTCTTTAAATCTGTCGTGATAAGGCGCGGCGATTTTTTCAATCTCGTCAATATGCGCATAGTCGCCGCGCATGCTGAAGATACCATCGAAAATAATAACTACTCGTTCAATATTTTCAGGAACGGCTTCCAAACATTTTTTCAGGGAGTCCATATCGTTGTGTGCATAAATCCCTTTATTGGAACTGGGAACATTGGCAATTCTCATGGCGCGGATAATGCTGTTGTGATTGAGTTGGTCTCCAATCCAATGAGTCTGTTTGTTTCCGATGGCCAACGCCAATCCACAATTGGCCGTGTAAGCTGAATTGAAGATCTTGGCAGCGGGTTTATCCACAAAACGGGCAATTTTTCCCTCCAGGGCAACGTGATACGAAAACGTGCCGTCAATAAAGCGCACTGCGCCGGGCCCAACGCCGAACTGCTTGGTGGCCACATCTGCTACTTCAATCAGTCCCGGGTGGTTGGATAAAGACAGGTAACTGTTAGAGTTCATCCGGATAAATTCCCGGTCTACATCCTTCAACCTATATCTGGGTCCTTTTTCACCTTTTGGGGGGATATAATCAACGATAATCCGTTCCGGGCCCTTGGTCCGTCCCTCCGCCTGTAATGCTTCAATTTCTTTTATCAATGAATGGTTTAGTTTTTCTAATGCCATAATTTTTTCTCCCTTTTCTGTAACATCTCAATCCTTTTTTCCTCTATATCCATTGATCTTCATATATTTTACTCATCAGCCCAGTTCAGGATCACCTTGCCCGACTGCCCTGATCGCATGATCTCGAATCCTTTTTCATACTCAGTGTAATGAAAATGGTGCGTGATTATTGGTGTAATGTCAAGACCTGTCTGAATCATGGTAGTCATCTTATATCAGGTTTCATACATCTCACGGCCATAGATGCCCTTGATTGTGAGGCCGTTAAAGATGACGGTGTCCCAGTCAATGGTTACATCCCCGGGTAGAATTCCCAAAAGGGCAACTTTTCCGTCGTGACACATATTGGCCAGCATGGATCGAAAGGCCTCGGGATTGCCCGACATCTCCAGACCCACGTCGAAGCCTTCCTTCATACCCAGTTTTTTTTGAGAGTCCTCGATCGTTTCTTTGCGAACGTCCAGGGTAAGGGTTGCGCCCATCTTTTTTACCAATTCCAGCCTGTAAGGGTTCACATCCGTAACCACTACAAAACGCGCACCAGCATGCCTGACAATGGCAGCAGCCATGCAACCGATGGGTCCGGCGCCGGTAATCAGCACGTCTTCTCCCAATACATCAAAAGAGAGAGCCGTATGCGTGGCATTTCCCAGCGGATCGAAGCAGGATAGAACATCTGTAGATATTCCATTGTCACAGTACCAGACGTTTGTAACCGGTATAGATAGGTACTCGGCAAAGGCGCCAGGACGGTTGACGCCAACGCCGCTCGTGTTCATACAGAGGTGCCTCCGCCCGGCCAAACAGTTCCGGCAACGGCCGCACACTAGATGTCCTTCACCGGACACAAGATCGTCCGGTTTGAAGTCATGGACGTTATTTCCAATCTCTATTACCCTGCCCACAAACTCGTGTCCAACATGCATGGGCACCGAGATGGTTTTCTGTGCCCATTCGTCCCAGTTGTAGATGTGCATGTCCGTGCCACAAATCGCTGTCTTATTGATCTTGATCAACACATCATTGATTTCGATCTCAGGGATCGGCACTTCTTCCAACCAGATTCCCGGAGAACGTTCTGATTTTACAAGGTCTTTCATTTTATCACCCCTAATTCCCTACCCACTTTGGCAAATTAATCAGTGCAAAACTCAGGTCTTCTTCAGTATGAGCGGTTGAAAGCTGTACCCGGATTTAAGCTTCACCTTTTGGAATCACCGGATACAAGAAGCCTACCACGTAAATCTCTTCTTCAAGGAGTCTCGCCGCCATCTCTTAGGCCAGTTTGGCATCTCCAAGCATGTTCGGAACGATGGGATGAGTGCTGAGCTTAATTGTGAAGCCTTCTTTAAAAATTTACTCCCTAAAAAACTTCGTATTTGACTCCAGCCTCTAACGAATTTTTCCACACATGATGGCCCTCTCAGGTTATTTCTATTCATAGGAGGTTGTATGGGAATGAGATATTTTTTCCGAGATCAAGGAATGCGAAAATTATAACCACAGAAATACATTGAAGTATTTCGATAATTATAATTTGAACCTGACGCAGAGATTGGGGAAAATAGCCATTCTCGGACAGCCTCCTATCCCTCTTTGATTGTATCCCTGCAACGCCAAATAAATGTGTGATGCCGACCCTCCGGGACTCTTTTTTCTGTGCCAAAGATATGCGAAATGGTTTTCATGTTGTACCTTGTAAGTATTGCTCGCTGTTTCTTCTATACAGTTTCATTCTCCCTGACTATTCTTAAACTACCTGTCAATGGGTCGCAGTCAATTTCATTGAGACAGCAATTCAACTGCTGTATTTCCAATATACTTTTTATTGGATCCCATCCTTTAATGTGTCCAAGGATTTGTGTGCAAACCCCTCCATGTGTTATAAGTAAAATAGTCCGAGATGTGGCAGACAAAAGAAGATTAAAAAAAAATTAATTGTTCGTTCATTAAACTCCTTAATATTCTCACCTCCAGGAGGCGCCTTTGTTAATGCCTCCGCTAAAGATATGCTACTGAGATCGTATTCCGGGGGTATCTTCCTGGATTCCAACCCTTCCAATTTCCCCTGCTTCTGTTCTCGTAGCTCTTTTGACAGAACAGGCTTGGATATGCCTGGATAGCCGAGAGCGTGTATGATGTTAGCTGTTTCTCTTGCACGCAGCAGGTCAGAAGAGAAAATAGTTTCCACGTCATATTCCTGTTTCAGGTAAAAAGCGAGCTGTACTGCTTGTTGCTTGCCAGTAGAATTGAGATGTCTGTTCTGCCAGCCCATCACCCTATTCACGTTGTTCCAGTCGGTTTCCCCGTGACGAACAATGATTACTTTTTTCATTTCTGAACCTTAGAATTTATGATTTACGTGTTCAACTCTTTTACTTTCCTTGCTATTCTGTCTTCTCTTAATGCGTTTTCGTTTTTCCTTCCCTTCCAGTTTGCGGAATTCCCTGAAGGCATAAGCCCAGGCAGATGATTCGCAGATTGCACTGGAGATAAGAATGGTGTGAAAGACTTCCTCCTCGGTAGCGCCGAGGGAAACGGCTTTGTTCATATGAGTGCTTATGCAAAACTCACACCGGTTTGCAACTGCCGCTGAAATCGCAATCAACTCTGATGTCTTCTCATCCAGGATCTCCTTGTTTTTGAGGAGGGATGAAAACTTGATCAGGGTGGCGACAGAAACATCCGGCCTCTTGCTCAGCATCCGTATTACAAATGGGACGTTACCGCCTGCCTCCTCGATCATCTCGAAGATAGCTCTGGCGGTCTCCTCCTTATCCTGCTGAGGTGCCTCAGACAAAAGTTCCATGATTTGTTGAAGTTGGTCCATTTTCATTGTTTTTTCTCCCTGGAAAGTTGACTTGAACTCACCGGTTTTTATTTAGATCAAATCCCCGGATTTGGTTAAGCTTATGGCACAGCAAGCCATGGCAGCAACCCCCACCGGAAGGATTGCCTCGTCGAAGTCAAAATGGGAGCTATGAAGGGGGCGACTACTCCTCTCCTTATTGACTCCGCATCCGAGAAGAAAAAAGAAGCCAGGCACTTTTTCAGAATAGAGAGCAAAGTCTTCTCCACCAAGGGAAGGGGTTTTGTAATCCAGGACACCTTTTTTTCCAAGGGACTCCGGCAAAGCTGATCTTAAAACTTTGAACAAGCCAGGATGATTGATCTGTGGGGGGTTACCTTGATCGATATTTACATCTGCTTTGGCTCCCATAGACTGGGCAATAGACTGGCACGTTTTCCTTATCAGTTCCTGAACTATTTGTCTGGCTTCCTTTGAAAATGTCCTTATTGTCCCGGACATTGTCACCTCTTTTGCAATCACATTGTGTGCCTCTCCGCCATAAATACGACCAATGCTCACTATTTTAGGATCAAGGGCATCTGTTCTTCTCGTGATCATGGCCTGAATCGAACCAATAACCTGTGATGCAACAACAATGGAATCAACCCCCTCATAGGGTCTTGCAGCATGTCCGCTTTTGCCGATGATGCGTATTTCAAGTTTATCCGTTGCCGCTGTTACAACACCTTCCTTGATTGCCACCACTCCGGATGGGAATCTTGGCACAACATGAAGCCCGACAATGGCATTCACTTTAGGTTTTTTTAAAACGCCCTCCTGGATGAGGGTTGATGCCCCACCTTCCGGAACCTCCTCTGCAGGTTGGAAAATGAGTTTTACATTTCCCTTAAGAGATCCCTTTAACCCGGACAGAATGGTCGCTGCACCCAGGAGCATGCTGGTGTGTGCATCATGACCGCAGGCATGCATGACCCCTTTATTCTTGGAACGATAAGGGACATTATTTTCCTCGGTTATGGGAAGCGCATCCATATCTGCCCTCAGAGCGATAGTCTTTTCCTTTTGCCCGCCTCTGATGAGCCCTGTAACTCCGGTACCTGCGATTCCCGATGTGGTCTCGATATTCAGGCGATTAAGTTCATCCAAAACCTTTTTAGAGGTCCTGAACTCCTTAAATCCCACTTCAGGATACATATGGAAATCCCGGCGCCATTCAATAAGTTGATCTTCAAGAGCAAAAGCCTTTTTTAAAAGTTGAGAATTCATTTTTTCCCTCATCTATTTTTTTTAGACCTGTGTGCTTAAATTCTTTAAGCTCTTTTTAGGATGGGTTGAGTCCCGCGAAACCCAGGGTGGGTTTCGCTATTTTAACATACTTTTACTTACTTGCCATAATATGCAAACTATGTGAAATTAGTAAAACCCATTGGAATAAAACCGCTCAACCCACACTGCGAGATGGTAAATTCCAGCAATTCATATCTAAGCGCAGTAAGTTCTCTTTAAATCAGGGTTGTATCAAAAAAATCCTCCTCAATCCCCCTTTGCAAAAGGGGGAGGCATTCGGAATGTCCAGATTTATTGAAATGTTACTAAGCGCACGTGTCTAGTTTTTTCAACTTTAGGCACTTTAGGTCACTTTAGGCATTTTAGTCACTTCTTCTGTGCAACCCTTAGACACGCAACCTTATGATTCGGCTCCACTTCGATCAATTCCGGCTCCTTTTCCATGCATTCATCGGTGGCATTGAAACATCTATCTCTAAAACGGCATCCCTTCTCCAAACCACGGGGATCAGCCGCATCTCCCTCTAAGATAATGGCGTCCTGGGCCAATTCCGGGTCAGGCACAAGGATGGCCGAGAGAAGCGCGTTGGTGTAGGGGTGAAGCGGATTCTTGAAGATCATGTCGCAGGGTGCCATCTCAACGATTTTGGCAAGATACATCACTGCAACAAAATCACTGATATGCTCCACCACCGACAGATCATGGGATATGAAAAGGTAGGTCAGGCCGAATTCCTCTTGCAAATCCATAAGAAGATTTAATATCTGGGCACGGATAGAGACATCTAAGGCAGAGACAGGCTCATCTAAAATCACAAGCTTCGGGTTTAGAGAAAGGGCCCTGGCAATACAGATCCTCTGCCTCTGCCCACCGCTGAATTCATGGGGATATCGGCTGGCGTGATCAGAACTCAATCCAACAACACCAAGAAGCTTCGCCACCCGCTTTTTACGATCACGGGAGTTAAAGGTTCCATGGACCAGCATAGGTTCTTCTATGAATTCACCGATCCTCATCCTGGGATTCAAGGATCCATAAGGGTCCTGGAAGACCGCCTGCACTTCACGACGGTATTGCATCCGCTCCTTCCCTTCAAAGCTGTGGATGTTTTTTCCCTGAAAGAGAATCTCTCCATTTGTAATTCCATAGAGTTTCAGAATACATCTCCCTGTTGTCGATTTCCCGCAACCGGATTCACCCACCAATCCAAATGTCTGTCCCTTATAAAGGGAAAAGTCAACTCCATCTACTGCCTTGACCATCCTCGCCTTACCTGAAAATATGCCCTCCTTTCCCATGGAGAAATATTTCTTGAGGTTATTGACCTTGAGAATACTTTCCCCCTTCATATTTCTCTCCACCTCCAGCAGGAGAGCAGATGTCCTTTCCCTGCAGATTCGACTGGCGGATATTCCACGGAGCATCTTTCCACTGAATAGTCACATCTCGGTTCAAACGGGCATCCCCCTGTCAGGTTTAGAAGGTCAGGGGGCTGCCCTTTTATAGTCTCAAGCCTTCTTTGCTTCTTGCCCAGGTGGGGAAGCGAATTTATAAGCCCCCTGGTGTAGGGATGCCTGTTCCCCTTAAATAATGTCTTCACATCCGCCCTTTCGACAATCTTCCCTGCATACATGACCAGGACATAATCGCAGAACCTGGCAATAACGCCCAGGTCATGGGTGATGAGGATAATGGATGTTTGATACTGCTCACGGACCTCCATCATCAACTTCAGAATTTGAGCCTGGATGGTAACATCAAGAGCTGTTGTAGGTTCGTCGGCGATGAGGATCTCCGGTTGGCATGCCAGGGCCATGGAAATCATTGCCCTCTGCTTCATCCCGCCGCTGAATTGATGTGGATATGCATGGACACGGGTCTCTGACGCCCGGATGTGGACCAGCTTAAGCATTTCGATGATTTTTTCCTTTAGATCATTTCCGTTCAACTTTTGCCGTTTTCTAATGGCCTCGCCGATCTGATTGCCGATGGTAAAAACCGGATTCAGGGAGGTCATGGGGTCCTGAGAGATCATGAATAATCTATTCCCCCTGTACTCTCTCATCTCCTTCTGGGATTTTTTCACCAGATCCTCTCCACGATACAGTATTTCCCCTTCCACAATCCGCCCTGCAGGTTTAGGGACCAATCGCAATATGGAAAGTGAGGTCACACTTTTTCCGCTTCCCGACTCACCCACGATTCCAAGTGCCTGGCCTTTTTTCAAATGGAAGGTTCCGCCGTCGACCGCCTTGACTACCCCCACGTTCGTGAAGAAATAGGTCTTGAGATTTCTTACCTCAAGTATCTTTTCATTTGCGCTCATTACCTTTTGCCTCTAACCGCGGCGCGTTGTTTGGGGTCTAACATATCCCTGAGCCAATCGCCCACAAGGTTGGTGCCTAAGACAACCAGCATGATCGCAAAACCAGGGAAGGTTGCAAGCCACCATGCATAGGTCAGGTATTGCCTGCCATCGGCTAACATGGTTCCCCATGAAGGCGTTGGCGGCTGCACCCCAAGGCCTAAAAAACTCAAAGCAGCCTCGAAAATGATAACTCGACCAAACATCAGAGTACCCAAAACGATCTGGGAATTGACCACACCAGGGAAGATGTGTCTCACGAGGATCCTGTAAGTACTGCATCCTGCTATCTTTGCAAGATCAACGAATTCATTCTCCTTAATGCCCAATACATCTCCCCTGGCAACCCTTGCATAAGTCACCCATGAGGTAATTCCAATGACAATAATGATATTTCTTAGGCTGGGACCCAGCGCTCCGATGAGCGCCAGGGCAATCAGGATATAGGGCATTGAAAGTTGAATATCCACTAATCTCATGATTACCGAATCAACCTTGCCGCCAAAGTAACCGGAGATGAGTCCAAACCATACCCCTATAGATCCCGATATGGCTACAGCTATGAATCCCACCACGAGAGATATTCTGGCCCCGAAGATAATCCTGCTGAGAATATCTCTCCCTAACTCATCCGTTCCAAGGAGGTAATTCCACGTTCCACCTTCCAGAAAAAAGGGCGGGCTCAAGGCATGGGTTATATCCTGATCGATTGGACTGTGAGGGGCAATGAATTTTGCAAAAAGGGCCACCACAATGAACAGAAAAAGGATGGTCAATCCTCCCACAGGGGCCTGTTTTATTTGTGCCCATAGTTTACTTGATTTTGCCAAGGCTAAACTTTATCCTCTTATGTATACTTAATCCTTGGATCTAAATACGTATAGATAATATCTACCATAAAATTTATACCCACAAATATCACCGAAGCCACAAGGACAACGGTCTGAACAACAGGAAAATCCCTGTTGTATATCGCCTGCACGGCAATTCTGCCCACTCCCGGCCAGCTAAAAATCGTCTCAGTAATAACCGCCCCGCTGAGCATTCTGCCAAATTGGAGAGAGGTCATGGTAAGTACCGGAATGGAGGCATTCTTAAAGGCGTGTTTGAGAACGACAATATGTTCCGAGAGCCCTTTGATCCTTGCCGTTCTAATGTAATCGGCGTCAAGGACATCAATCATGCTTGAGCGGGTAAATCGAGCAATGGCTGCCGTTGAAAACATTCCAAGAGTGACAGCAGGCAGTATAAGGTGTTTGATTCCTCCCCTTCCTGTTGAAGGCAACCATCCTAATGTGACTGCGAATAGCAGGATCAGCATCAGGCCGGCCCAGTATACCGGAATCGACTGTCCGAGAAGGGCAAATGTCATGCCGAGCGTGTCATAGTAGGATCTTGGCCTTATGGCAGATATAATTCCAATCGGAAGGGCAACAACGATTGATAAAATCATTGCCGCCATTGTCAGTTCAATAGTAGCCGGCAATGCTCCCATTACTACGGAAAATGCAGGGGTTTGGTACCTGAAAGATTGTCCAAAATCACCATGGCATATATTTTTTATGTATTCAAGATATTGAACATAAATAGGTTTATCGAGACCCAATTCATGTCGCAATAGTTCTCTTTCCTCGGGTCCGGCCTCAGGAGGCAAAAGAAGATCAGTGGGATCACCTGTAAGGTGTAAAATCATAAAAACTATAACGGTAATTCCAAGGATGACAATGAGGGACTGGAAGGATCTCTTTATAAGATATCTTTGCATCTCGAATGGATACCTCCGTAAGGTCGGACATATTATGGAATAATGGAATATTTGAGTAATGGAAAAGCAAAAAAAAATACTGTTGGACCTGAATGATGGAATCACTTCAATGTTCCATTAACCTTCCAACCCCAGTACTCCAACAATACCTGGCAAAAGAATTGGCAAAGCCTCAAAATCATCTATTACTTGGCCAGCCTAAGGACATCGCAATCCATTCGCTCACTTCCCGCACTCTGCTTGAAGTTCGCGACTGTATCCCGCACGCCATAATTGTCCCTCTGCTGGTAGAGGAATATCCACGGGGCTTCATCTTTGATCAGCTTAAGGATCTCGCTATACTGACCCTTCCGCTTCTCGGGATCCATCTGATATCTTGCCTCCATCATCATCTTGTCTAATGTGGGGTTTACGTAGTTAGAGTACCGGCTCTTGGAGAAGAACAGAGGCACAAGAGTTCCGTCGGCATCGGACATGGTATTTCCCCAGCCCAAAAGATAAAGTGGCTCCACCTTATGGGACTTTCTCACCTTTTCATATTCGCCCCATTCACAGATCTTGAGCTTGGCCTTTATTCCCACCTTGTCAAGCATACCCACAATGGCCTCAGCTATCTGCTTATCCATCAGATATCTACCGCTGCCCGTGGCAAATTGGGTTTCAAATCCATTTGGGTACCCGGCCTCTTTAAGCAGTTTTTTGGCTTTCTCCGGATCATAAGGGTAGGGTTTAATGTTGGGGTCATATCCAAACGCCTGCGGTATCAGGGGCGTTGCTAACTGCTCTCCGCTTCCCATAAGGACGTACTTGATCAGGCTCTGCTTATCCACCGCATAGTTTAGGGCCTGACGGACCTTTTTATTCATCAGGGGTCCGGCCTTTTCTGGTTTGGTGAGGTTGAAACCGATAAAGATCACCCTTCCGCTGGGACCTGATACGACCTTTATCTTTGGGTTTTTCTCCAATTTGGAGATCATGAAGGGGGGCGCGTTTGTCGCAATATCGACCTCACCCGTCTGCAGAGCGGCCAATCGTGAGCCCGTCTCGGGTATTGTCTTAAAAACCAGCTTCTTTATAGTAGCAGGTCTATCACCCCAATAGTTCTCATTGGCCTCCAGTTCAACATAGTCATTTTTCGCCCACTTAACGAACTTGTAACGACCTGATCCTATTGGATGCTTTGCAAAATATTCATCACCATGTTCCTTGATGTACTTTTCCGGAACAATGAAGGCACCGAATGCTAATCGAGAGAGAAGCACTGGGTCAGGTTTCTTTGTGATTACCCTAACCGTGTAATCATCGATAATCTGTACCTCCTGTATCCCTCTATAGAAGACACGAAATGGGTATTTGGTTTTTGGGTCTCTCATTCTGTCATAGCTGAATTTGACATCTCTTGATGTAAAAGGCTCTCCATTCTGGAACTTGACACCTTTCCTCAGCTTGAATTCCCATGTGACCGGGTCTATGTTTTTATAGGAAGTGGCAAGGGCCAATCTTTGCTTGCCTTCGCGATCCCTTCTTATTAGAAGGTCATACATGGTTATGCAGACATTTACAAAAATTGCTGATCCGCCCTTATGGGGATCGAGCGTTGTGGTTTCGGCCCCTTGAGCTACTATAAGCTTGCCCTTAGCAGCGGCCGAGGCAATCCCTTCTGAAATAAATGAAAAAGCTATCATTAATACCAGAAAGACTAATACTATATTTTTTTTCATTTTGTTGCCCCCTTTCTTTATTCGATAGTTTCGTCCAAGTTAAAGTTTAACAGAGCGATTGGATGTTCTTAATCCTCCTTTCGCCATCCCTATACCTGATATCACCTCCTTTCAATATGGACTTTTTTGGCTTTTAAAACATCTTGTCTACTTAGTGTCTGAACGAAAGCTGCCTGATTTCCTCATAAGTCCCCCTTTCGTAAAGGGGGATTTAGGGGGATTTTGCCTTATGCCTTACGCCTTGTACATTGCGTATATAAGTATATCTATATCCTATATTCATTATTCCTTTTTCCATTAAATGTCAATTTCCTGATTTATTTTTTTTTTCATATTCACTTCCCAATTGAAGGCCTTATAGATAATGAAGGTTTCGGTGAATTTTACGTCTTTGATTTTTGAGAGTTCCCTGGTAAAGAATTTGATAAGACCGCCAGACCTATCCAGGAGAACCTGACAGATTAAGTCATACCTGCCTGTGACTATCCCCACCGATATGACTCCGTTAAGTTGTGAAAATTTTAAGCATTTTCGAGTAAATTTTGACTCCCTAATTGAACCCCTATAACTGCCAACAAATTTTCACCGATTTTCTCGGGGTTAATTAATCCGGCGATCTTTAACACACCCATGTCTGTCAATTTACGGACCCTTTTCCTTATTGTCCCTTCAGACACGTTCAGTTTATTTGCAATTTCATTGTAAGGCTTACGCCCATCATCCTGTAATTCGTCTATGATGTCTCTATCTAACTTATCAAGATATTTGCTATTCCTTGCCTTTCCCTGTTCATCTTTCATTTTTTCTTCCCATGTCTCAACAAACGCCACGCTTATAGATCATAATACCCGCGAGCTACATCCAAACGCCCAAGCTGGGCACCTCCAAGCCATAGCTGGATTTCCTTTGAGTCCCTCCAATATTTTTCAACATTATAATTTTTCATATATCCGTAGGATCCCATTAATTCCATGGCCTTGTTTGCAATGCTAACTGTCACATCTGTTGCATAGACCTTCGCAATGCTAGCCCTGGACAGCATTTTGGCTGAACTTGCCTCGCCATATCGCTCGGGATGCCCCAGCATGTGGGCGACCTGGAGATAATACGCCTTTGCCGTCTCGATACCAATGGCCATATCAGCCAACAAGGCCGCGCTCATTGAATGGTTTCGAATTGGTTTACCGGCTACCATCCTCTCACCGGTGTATCTAAGAACCTCATCAAATATCCCCCGGGCAGAACCGGTCACCATTGCGGCGCTCCCCAGCCTGCCTGCTGTGATATTCCGTCGAATGATTTTCGCATCCTCCCCCGGACCGCTCACCCTGTATTCCCGTGGAACCCTTACATCATCCAAGTAGATATCGCAGTTCCTGTCCCCATAAAGGCCTGCCTTGTTCTCAAAAGCCCCGAATGACACGCCTTCTGCACTTGCGGGCACGTAAATAAGGGCTATCCCCTCTTCACCCTGGGACGGATCTGTCTGACACGCAATGCAATAGAGGTCAGATACCCCCGAATTGCTGGCAAAACGCTTTGTGCCCCGGATAACCCACTCATCACCTTCCAATGTAGCCCTTGTCTTTATTGTCTTACCGTGCAACACAGACAGATTTTCGATATCACACCCCGAACTTTCTTCAGTCATGGAAAAACATGCCAGATGAGTCTCATCTTCACAGAAAATGGGAAGAAATTTATCCATCAGGACTCTATTCTTCCCAAGCATCATGGGACTCAAACCCCAACGTGTGGCTGCCTGGGCAACAGCTATCCCAACATCGCCCCGGGCCACCTCCTCGGAGATAAGAAAGATTTCTATAGCCGATAAACGTTTCATCTCGCTGTATTCTTCCGGGAACCCCGCTTTTATGAGCCCAAGCTTTGTAAGTCCATGAAGTATTTGGCCTACAAGTTTATGCTCTTTGTCCTTTTCTATGTCTTCCCTGACCGGGATTATCTCCTTATTTACAAAAGTCCTGACCGAATCCACAATAAGACGGTCTTCTTCCTTGATAAATACATCCAAGCACCCCTTCATCCCAAAACCTCCCTTCAATAATCTCTATGCTCCAACTCGCTGGTGCATTCCTCCCAGTACCGAAAATGTATTCATGGATGGGCACTGCCTACCTTATCTACGCACGCCAGATCATGAAGCCACCCATACCAGCGAGCAAAATTAGCATGACTTTTCGATAATACTCTTCCCTTATAATTCCATACAAAAGTGAGCCTGCATATGAGCCCAAAATCAACCAAGGGAGTGCCACTCCATAGAAACGAAAAACGCTTAAGGTTGTAAGCCCATTTATGATTTGGAAAAACACTACAACTGCCAATGAAAAAAGAAAAAATCCCTGAAGCGTTGCCTTGGTTTTGCTCTTCCCCCAGGATTGGGAAGACACGTAGACGATGACTGGCGGGCCGGAAGCACTCAGGGCACCTCCGAAACACCCTCCTAAAAAACCAAAAAAATAAGCCCATCCCCTTTTCGTCCACCTGTTGGATAATTTGAAAAGAAGGCCGTAGATTGCATAGCTGACCAGAATGATGCCCAGAACTAACTGGATTATCTCCTTATCCATTCTTTTAAGGAACAACACACCGAAGGGAACCCCGGGCAAAGCACCAACCAAAAGAGGATAAACTTCCTTCCATTCCACAGCTTTCCTTAACTGGATGAGAAGCATGATGGTCATTGACAGGCCAAAGAGAGCCGCAAGAGGAATAACGATCTTGATATGAAGGAAGATGGCCAGAAGAGGCAAGGAGATTAGAATAGACCCAAATCCTGATAGCCCCTGGGTGAAACCTGCAAAAAAAGCTATGAGACAGATCAAAATATATGTTTGCATTTATGCACTCTTCCTTATCATGCCTTTACCAACAGCCGTTTCAAGGCCTTGCCGGACGGATTTCTGGGAATAGCGGGTATGAAGGCTACTTCCTTTGGCTTTTTGTAGCTTGCGAGATGTCTCCTGCAAAACTCAATCACCTCTTTTTTATCAACCAGTTGTCCTTCCTTCATGACCACGAAAGCCTTAACCGATTCCCCCCATTGCTAATCCGGGACACCGACCACGGCCACATCGGCGATAGCTGGGTGTTTGATAAGAGCCTCTTCAATCTCTCTTGGGTAAATGTTCTCTCCTCCGCTGATGATCATCTCTTTCTTACGATCGACTATATAGAAGAAACCTTCTTCGTCCATTCTGGCCAGATCGCCGGTATGAAGCCAACCATTTCGCATGACTTCTCGCGTAGCTTGAGGATTTCGGAAATAGCCCTTCATCACGTTTGGCCCCCTGCAGACCAACTCCCCGACCTGACCAGGCGGCAGCGGGCTATCTTCATCATCGACTACGTGGGCTTCCAGGAATGGCAAGGCCTTCCCCACAGATAAATCTTTGCGTAAGGAATCTTCCTCACTGAGGATCGTGATACAGGGAGAGGCCTCCGTGCAACCATAGACATCATAAACACTTCTAATGTTTGGAAACATCCCAATAATTTGTTTTTTGACCTCCATAGGCAGCTTGTCTGCACCGGATGTGCACTTCGTAATGGAGCTGCTGTCGTATTTGCCGGCATAGGGGTGTTGCAGGAGCATGTTGAAAACCGAAGGTGCACAGGAGACAACACTTGCTCTTGCTCTTTCTATGGTTCTTAAAAGGGATTCCGGTTCAAATCTCCGTACAAGTAAACTTGTTCCTCCGAGGCTAATCTGAATGGTAAAGTGATTATTCAGCGCCGCCGTATGATAAAGGGAGCCCACAATCAGTGCTCTTTCTCCAGTTTTGTCTTCTCTCCCTAATATAGTGTTGAGAAGATTCCAGAGCACATTACGATGTGTGAGGACCGCCCCCTTGGGTCGACCCGTTGTCCCGGATGTGTACATGATCTGGCATTCATCGTCTTCGCAAATATCAGGGGCCTGGGCCAGGCCTCTTCCGCCTGAGAGAAACTCTTCGTAGTCTATAGCTAAAGACGAACTGCCATTGTGTGGTGACACGAAAAAGCGAATTGTTTCTAATTGTTCTCGAATCTCCAAAAGAGTTTGCTCAAATTCGGGTCCATAGAAAAGCAGGCGCGGCTGGGAGTCATATAGGATATAGACAATCTCCGGCCCGACAAATCTGAAATTCAACGGCGTAGCGACCAGGCCGGCCTTAAGTGTGGCAAAATAGACTTCAACAAAGTAACTGCTATTGAAGAAAAGAATAGGACGCGATCTCCCTTCTTTAGGCCGGCATTAAGCATGGCCCCTGCAAGTCGGCTCGTCCTTTGATCAAACGCCTTATAGGTCCACTCCCCTTCCTCGGAGATAATGGCTAATCTTTCAGGATACTTACGTGCTGAGTTGGATAGGAGGTAACCCACATTCATTTTTCAGATCCCACCACTCGACCCTTCGGGAATCTCGGGGTATGTCCCATTGTATCCCATCAATCGTGACAATTTCCGGCCTTGTTCCACGATTTCCCGGGTAGCGTCATCCAAGACAGAACCTGACGCTTCTTCTGCAGACATAGATAGGTTTACGGCTGCAATTACCTTCTTTTCATGATTCAAAAGGGGCACGCCGATGGAGTACAGGGCAAGCGAGAACTCGCGATCACAGATGGCTATCCCCTTTGCCCTTGTGTGGAGAATGTCTTCCTTGAGTTTCTCCCTTTCCACGATCGTATGACTCGTCATTCTTTCCAAATTCATATCCTTCATTCGCTCCATCAATTCAACGTCTGCCAGAGAGGATAGGAGCACCTTGCCGGAAGCTGTGCAATGACTGGGTAGTTTGGAACCAGCACGGAGATCGTATTTCAGAAACCTGTGTACTTCATGACGGTAAAGAAAAACTATTTCCGTATCATCAAGAATGGACATATTTACCGTCCTGCCGATACGTTCAGAAAACTCCGCAAGGTAACCTCCGACCAGCTTTGTTAGTTCTGAGCCTTGCAGATACGCGAAACCGAGAGAAAGTACTTTAGGGCCAAGAAAGAACTCTTTGTGTTTGTTTCGGCCGAGGAACCCAAGTTCAATCAAGGTATCAGTAAACCGCTGTACGGCCGGCCTATTCATCTCCGTTATCGTGGCCAACTGTGTAAGGGTAAGTTTAGGTCTTTCAGACGAGAATGTCTGCAGGATCGACAGGCCCCGGGCCAGCGATTGGATAAAATGTTTACGCTTACGTTTCATAATGGAATAACCAAAATAATGCACAGTGTTATCTGTTATCATTTTCTTCATCTCTATCATGAGCCTCAACAGAAGTCAACTGGAATTCCGGTATTGAAGATGGAAAAAAGTGAACTTTTTTAAAAAAATCGCATCTTACCGATGTTCCTTCCCTTTTTTCACATTGTTACGAACAGGTGCCTGACTCCCCCCATCAACCAGTTAAATTTTTGATAAAACGCAAAGTGAGAAAAAACCTGAATGAAACACCTTATCCTTTTCCAACAAACTGCGTATACCCTGGGTAAGCCATTGTGGACAGAGGGTTCAGTTGATTTTTCGCTGGGGCGAATAGAACGTTAAATTAGAAGATGTTAACCCTCTATCATCTTTCAAAATTAGTCTTGCAAAGGCATGAGAATTTCTGATTTTTCATTTTAGTAGATACCTCAAATTATTTTTGATAATTTGAGGATACGAAAAAAAATAAAAAATATATTGACAAAAACATCAATTTAAATCATATGGCAATATATCGTTTTGCGTCTTTTTTTTGCCCTGTTAAATGCCTTTGTGGTTTTGTTTAACCTGAGTGCGGCTATATCAAGGTTGCAATTTAATCTTGTTTTATTCTGTAATCCTGTCTAAAATTCTTCATAATAAATAAACTATTACGATTTAAGGGGGTAAGCATGAAAGCTTTAGTATCAGATTCCATGTCAGAGGTAGGCGTTGAGGTCCTGAGAGAGGCCGGGATTGAGGTTGACGTCAATACAGGGCTCAAGCCCGAAGAACTCAAGTCCATTATCGGGAATTACGAAGGTCTGCTCGTTCGCTCGGCCACCAAGGTAACACCCGAATTACTGGCCGCGGCAGACAAACTTAAAGCCATTGCCAGGGCCGGCACCGGTGTTGACAACATCGACATTCCTGCCGCCACAGAAAAAGGTGTGGTGGTCATGAATACGCCGGGTCAGAACTCCAACGCTGTGGCCGAATTGACCATCGGACTGATGCTGGCACTTAGCCGTAACATCACTCAGGGCACATCCAGTCTCAAGGCATGTCAGTGGGAAAAGAAGGCCCTAATGGGCCATGAGGTGGGAGGCAAGACGCTGGGTCTGATCGGCATTGGTAATATTGGTGCCCTCGTTGTCCGGGCAGCCCAGGGCCTCAGGATGAATGTCATAGCCTATGACCCCTTTGTTGGCAACGCCAGGGCCGAAGACCTGGGTATAGAGCTGCTTGACGACCTGGATGAATTACTCGGACAGGCCGATTATATCAGCCTTCATTTGCCCAAAACAGATCAGACGGCCATGCTCATTAATGCCCAGCGAATTGACAAGATGAAAGATGGAGCCTACCTCATCTGTGCAGCCCGGGGTGGTATCGTAGATGAAGACGCCCTATATCAGGCACTTGATTCGGGTAAATTGGCAGGTGCGGCCCTGGATGTCTTCGCTACTGAACCGCCGGGCGCATGTGCCTTGCTTGAGTGTAACAACTTTATTTGTACCCCCCACCTTGGTGCATCTACCCACGAAGCCCAGGTGAATGTAGCACGGGCCGCAGGTGAACAAGTGCGCGATTACCTGCTTAAAGGCCAGGCCCGCCATGCTCTCAATTTGTAACTTCCCAAAAGTTCAGGAAGATATTGGGGCCATGCTCACTATATAGTGTTCCAGAATTATCTCCGATCGTTGTTGCTCAGAAACTATACTTAAGTTCGAGGAAAAAGCGATCATTGTCTCCGACATTTTTGAATTTGCCTTGATCGCCGGGCTGGTAAAAAACCACCCCGCCCCTTACTGAAATGGCATCCGTCACGTCGTATTCTGCGCATAATCGCTGAAAAGCGCCGTCATCGGCCTTGATCCCGAAAGTGGACGCCAGCAGTGTCAGGGTAAGGGTATCGTTTATAAAGTTTTTCGTGATTCTTGCCACCCACTGAAATTCATTTTCGAGGAGTTCCTCCGGTGGCAGTTTTAGCTCCTTATTAAAACCGTTGATATGCCGGTTTGCGACCTCCAGGCTCAAGATTGCATCCTGGAACCCGGTTTACCGGCACCCTTCTTATCGCTTTCTGGAGTTTCATCTTTAAAGCCCTCCATTAAATACCCTAATTCATCCCCATGTTTTTATTCTTCCTCTTCAAACCCCTGGATAATTTCATCATGGTTTTCATTTTCTTGTGCAAATGAATATTCCCGTGGTTCGCAACAAACACTTAAAATACAATATACGGATTTCGATTTTGAGTCTCGTTCTTGGCAGAACAAGTCTTCCAGATTTGCGCAAGGTAAAGTCTACATTTGACATTACCGTGGGGTCTGGATCAAGTAATTGACACCCTGTTTTCTCTTCTCTATACTCTCCATCAAAAAAAATGTATGGAGAGGCTGAAATGGCTGATCGGGTTTGTCCTTTTTGGGTTGGATATTTACTGCTAAATCCCTTGCGGAAGCTGCTGGAAAATCCTGGTAAGATATTAGGCCAATTTGTTCGTGAGGGGATGATTGTTCTGGAGCCCGGGTGCGGCATGGGCTTTTTCACCCTTCCTTTGGCCCGAATGGTGGGACCACTGGGCAAGGTGATAGCGGTGGAAGTCCAGGCTAAGATGCTCTCAGCCCTTGAACGCAGGGCCCAAAAAGCTAATCTTCTTGACAGAATCGAGCTCCGTCAGGTTGGAGCTGAGGGGTTGGGTGTGGAGGATTTTTTTGGGCAAGTTGACTTTGCCGTTGCCATCCACATGGTCCATGAAGTTCCCGAACAGGCTATTTTTTTCACAGAAGTCTTTAAGGCCCTCAAGTCCGGGGGCAAACTCCTCGTTATTGAACCCAAGGGCCATGTTTCCGAGTCCCAATTTGAACAAACCCTGGCGACTGCCGAAAATGCCGGTTTCAGACAAGAGCCCCTGCCAGGGAAGGTTGGTGGCCGTTCAGGTTTTCTGGTTAAACCATGATCCTGAAGAGGGTTAACCCTTATCTGGCGTTATACGTTTTAGGATAACTATTTTGGGGTCGTCATTTTTCACCCGTACTTTCCGTGAGTCGCTATACATCAAATGATGCTGGATACTCGATCCTGGATGATGTCTAAAAAAGGCGTGATTCGCTATTTCATTCCCGCTGAAGACGGGATTTCCGCTGCGCTACAACAAGTATCCAGAAACCAGTATCCGGTATCTCGGCCCAATGAGGCTTAAACTTCTCTTTGTGGCGACAAAACGTTA
>MVDB01000093.1 GCA_002050025.1 Desulfobacteraceae bacterium 4484_190.2 | reverse complement strand
AGTTCTAGAGGATCGCCCAAAGGACCCACGCGGACAATGGTTACATCCATGCCGGGTAGGATGCCCATCTGCGCGAGCCGCTTGCTCACCTTCGGGTTCACCCCCAGGGAGATGATGCGGCAGACGGTATTGGGCTGTAAGACAAAGTTTGTTTTCATCTTGTTTTAAGTGGCCAGTGCTTGGAAGATCCAACTCATAGCAATGGCTGCCAGGAAGAGGGTCTTAATGATAAGACGGTTCTCTTCATGTGAATTCATGAATCTCAAAAGATATGCCACACCATGGATGCCCTCGCCAAGACGCTGTATCCCCGTAAGTCTTGTTTCAGGTCCAAAGCATTCTTTCAAATAGTTCTTGACTTTCAGATTGAGATGCATAAGCCGCTTTCCTACTCATCCTTTTGCATCTCATGAAGGTCATCAAATGAATCCAGGTACCGGGAACCTGATAGCTTCTTTTCAAAGATCATGCGGCAGCCTTCTTTGGTGAGAGACTCATCACAGATCTCAGGAACGATTTCGGAAAAAAATTCTCTCTTCTCCGCATCAGTCAATTCCTCAACAGCTTTCTTGATCTCTTCAAGTTTCATGGTCAACCTCCAATTAAGTCTGAACGTTCAACAGACATCGCAAGTGAAATTATACCTTCCATATTTGGCGATACTTTCTCTTGGGTTGATCATGTTTCAGTCCCTTGACAAAAAGACTGAAGAATCATTCGTTCGTTCAAACAGAAAGGTTTATTCTCGTGTCATGGCCGTTCCGCACTTAGGGCAGCTCTGCTCATAGCAGGGCGTCCCCAATTGATGAGACACTCTTTCCCCGCAGTTCGGGCAGACACAGTATCCGCCGGGGCCTGCCGCAAAACCACCTCCCTGGCCCCTGCCACCACCGCCTTGACCTCTTCCCATGCCCCTGCCTGTTCCAGGGCCTTGTCCTCTTGGACCTGTTCCATCTCCTTGTGGCATATCAATCACCTCCTTCTTGTGTGTGTCCTCCCCAGGCCACAAATACATCGGCAACTAAATAGAAGATTATCATCTTCCTCCCGTCGGGAAAGCCATCTCGTCACACCGCCAGCAGCCTTGCGCCCTCAAATCTCCCTCAAAGTCGATATCTTTGTCGCAGAGCCAGCCGTAACCATCCTTGTCCTTAAAATATTTCAGTGGACGGGCAGGCTTGTGGGTATCGGTGGACATCTCTTCTCTTTCACCATAAAAAGTTTTTTCTGCCATGGTAATTTCCTTTTATATTTCAATGTTAATATTAAATTTAACTCCATATAGACTTCTGTAATATTAATTCAGCATATTCCATGCCAGAAAATATAAAATGGCCATAAAGACAAATATATTAATTTTATCAATGGGTTATAAGCTTTGGGGATAAAAGCAAAAGAAGATAGATCAAATGGCTGGATGCGAAAACGCTACTTTAATAATAAGGTGCAATTGCAATAATGCTACTCTTATTCTTGTTTGGAATGTCGAGCCTGATTGGGCGGATTTATATTGAGTTTTTTCATCTTGCGGAACAGTGTAGTTTTATGGATTTTCAATTCCCTGGCTGCGGCAAGACGCTTCCAGTTGTTCTTTTCCAAAACAGAAATAATAAATTGCTTTTCGACTTCATCCAGGCTCGATGCGGCACTGATCTCTTTTGATGGTGGTCTCAGCCAATCCGGAATATCTTTCGCACGTATCAAACTGCCCGGACAGAGGACACAGCCATGTTCAATAATATTTTCTAATTCCCTTACATTTCCAGGGTAGTCATAGCTCATCAAAATATTTAAGGCATCGGGGGAAATACCACTGATATCTTTATCAAGAATAGATGAGAAACGCCCAATAAAATGCTTTATTAAGAGTGGTATGTCTTCCATCCGTTCGCGAAGGGGCGGAATGTCGAGCTTAATCACATTAATCCTGTAATAAAGATCCTGCCGGAAGGTCTCTTCAACCACCATTGCCTCGATGTTACGGTGTGTGGCGGTAATAATCCTGACATCGGCCTTCAAGGAGCGAATACTCCCTAAAGGCTCATAGGTTTTCTCCTGCAGTACACGCAAGAGCTTTACCTGTAATAAGGGTGGGAGATCACCTATCTCATCAAGGAATAGGCTGCCCCCCTCGGCCAGCGCAAAACGCCCCGGCTTTGCCTTGGTTGCACCAGTAAAGGCTCCCGCTTCATAACCAAAGAGTTCCGACTCAATAAGGGTTTCCGGAAAACCGCCGCAATTGATGGCAACAAACGGTTTATTGCCACGTCCGCTGAGGTTGTGAATGGCACGGGCAAAAAGCTCCTTGCCCGTCCCGGTTTCCCCTACAATCAAGACGCTGCTTTCGTTTACCGCTATGGTGGGTAGTATGTCCAGAATATGACGGATTTTATTGCTTTTACTAATAATGTCTTCAAATGAGTAACTGTTTTCTACCTGTTTGCGGTATTCTTCAAGCTGTCTCAGGTCTCGAAAGGTTTCAACACCTCCGATCAGTTCACCTCTTATATTTCTGAAGAGGGCAGTTGAAACGCTCACCGGAATCTGTAGGCCCTGTTTATCAGTAAAGTATACCATCAGGTTAATAACCGGCCTGCCAGTATCAATTGTATACTGTATGACGCAGGCGTCTTTGCATATGTTTGATTTAATTACCTCATAGCATCGACGTCCCAGTGCCTCCGATTTCGATACGCCGGTTATTTCCTCAGCAGCCCGGTTAAAACAGGTGATGCGCCATTCCGAATCAACAGTGAAGACTCCATCGCTTATACTATGAATCACCGCCTCAAAACGGTCAGGGGAGGGCTTGTCCAAAAACGGTGTAGCGTTGTGTGGGATCTTTTTTTGCATTTAGTGAATTACGTTATTATTGGGGAATGAAGTGTTTACGCTGGCAATTTTTGTGCTGATTTTATCGCATCATCTAAATTTCTTGCATAAATAGTGTCTAAACGAAAACTAGGGATTTTTTCCAAGATTAAGGAAGATAAAAATTATAACCACAGGAATACATTGAGTATTTCGAGGATTATAATTTGAATCTGACGCGGAGATTGGGAAAAATAACAGTTTTCGGTCGGGCACTAAATAACAATACCGTGAGCAGGAAGCCTTCGTCAAGTCCAAGCTTGCTGATACGCTTTTTTCTTCAAAATTCAATATTACACTGTTAAGTGGATGGTATCCACGAAAAGGTGAGGGGATAGGGGAAGTAATTATAAGTGAACCCGATGTTTAAAATATAATCGGCGCATACAGCATTGATTTTGCTTTTTTAATCTCAGTTACTATGTAATTTCCCTGCCTGTTCTAAAAGCAGGGATTTGAATCGATCCAGGGTTACCGAATATCCCTGCATGGGAATTCCCATCCAGTCAGAGTATTCAAGGAATTCTTCCGGCTTTTCCGCCATATATTTGTCAACGTATCCTATGGCATCAAGGACTATCGCCCCTCCTGTATGTTTTGGGAAGTTTTCGTTGGCAATGCCCTTATCCCATCCCTCAAACACCTGGTGCCGGTATTCTATCCAGCCAGGTGTCATCCACCAGACCTTTTCCCCACCTACAAGTTCCTGGGCAATCTGTTCGCGCTCGGCTTCGCCGGCTATCATGTCCATACAGTGAGTGGCCTGGACTCTCCCGACACCGGGGCCCTGTTCTTCGATAATCTTTTGCATGGTCCGTGTGGGTATATCCACATTGACGTAACAAAATTTGCCACCATAGACCACAATGACTTTATCTGCTTTTTCCTTTGCCATATTTATCCGCTGGATGAGTTGATGTTCCAGTTCATGGCAGTCCTGGTGGAGCCCGGGTTTGGTGTAATAGATTTTTTGTGCGTCAAGAAAGCCTTCTTTTTTCAGATGATTAAGTTCCAGGTTCATGGTACCACAGGAAACAATAGCAATATCTGAAAATGATATATCGGTCATGAAAAGTACCTCTTTTATTGTATGTCAAATTTAAGCGGTTTGCCGTTGGAACCTTTTGCCATATGAAGCCCATTGAGTAACCGGCCCCAAAGAGATAGCGCCTTTCCGGCATTCAGATACACAATGACCACAGCCTATGCAATGATTCTGATCAATCATAGCAACCCCATTAACAGTAATGGAACCGGTGGGACAGATTTCCTGGCAGATGCCGCACCCAATACACATCTCGGGGTTCACGATTGCTTTCAACGAAGAGGTCCCACCACCCTGTTCAAAACCCCTGATTCGTTCCTTCATTACCAGGAGTTGGGCTTCAACAGCGAGAGCCCTTGCCTTGAGTGTCTCAAGCTCATTTTCCCGGTCCATCTTACTGCTTGTGCGTGATATTTTAATAGAGTTGGTAGGCCGGAAAGTGTGCGGTAAGCGGCCACCTCTTCTGATTCGTTGACCCTGTTTCATAATTTTTATTATCTCCCTTTACATTATAATTCTCTGAAATTATTTATAATGGACTAAGTCATCTGATATATGCCCTAATATTTTCCAGCGAGCTCATAACCTGCATGTATAGCACTAAAGATATCTTTGACATCCCTGGCATCACCAATGGTTTCCGTGTTCGATACCGCTTTTATTATTTCTTCATTGGGGCCCGCTTCTGAAAGCATACCTGAAGCCAGGATTACTGTCTGAAAAGGCTCCTTAAATACCCTTTCCCCATCTTTTTCCATCTCTACGCCGTCAGCCTTAAATTTCTTAACGGTTGTGTGGGGCATAATGGTTACTTTGGGCATTTCACCAATCCTCTTAAGTGCAAGGGTTTTTGTAATCATTTCCATCATGCTTCCTATTGGGTCAGTCCGTTTTGTGGCGATCACTTCGTAGCCATCGCGTCCAAGCCTTTCAACAATTTCAACACCAACCCTTCCGGCGCCAATTACCAATACTCTGGGACCTCGAAGCTCTTTTTCGCCCCGGAAGTACTCTAAAGATGTCATGGTATACTGGCTGTCAAGACCCTGAATATCAGGCAAATTCTGGACCGATCCTGTTGCCCATATAACAAGATCCGGCTGAATTTCCTTGACAAGATCTGCATCAACAGTCCTGTTCATTAAAATGGATACGTTACTGGCACTGACATTATGCTCAAGGGCTTCCAGGCCATCTTTCATCTTTTCTTTTCCTGGAGCTTGCCAGGCGAGGGTGAATTGGCCTCCCAGGCGATCCGACTTCTCAACAAGGGTTACCTTGTGGCCACGCCTTGTTAGATACAGGGATGCGCTCATGCCTGCGGGACCTCCTCCGGCAATTAACACTTTGAAAGGGCTGGTTGTACGTTCCAGTTCTGGCAGACCAATCTCCGGATTCAGGTTACACCCCAGAGGCTCACCATTTTTCAGACGATGGAGGCATCCCTGGAGGCAGTAACCACAAAAGACAATCTCTTCGTCCATTCCCTTCTGTAATTTTTCAAGGAATCCGGGGTCGGCAACAAGTGGTCTTCCGAGGGCCACCAAGTCAGTAAGGTCCTGGTTCAGGACGTCAAGAATTTTTTTAGTTCTCCCCATTCTTCCTGCAATAATAAGAGGTAGTTTGGTCTGTTTGCGGACCCAGGATATGGCATCAATCTGGGGCTTTTCCGGTAGACTGGAGTGATGGAAATACCATGGGGGACTGTAGCAGGAGCCACCCATACCCACATGAACGGCAGCTATTCCCGATTCTTGGGCCAATATAAGGAGCGGAAGCAGGTCCTCCTGGCCAATACCATACTCGGGGGACATTTCATTTCCCGAAATACGAAGTATGCAGGGGGTCTCAGGAGCGCCTTGTTTTATTGCTGAAAGCGCCTCTCTTGCAAAAAGCAACCGGTCCTGCCCGAACCGATCTGTCCTCTTGTTAATTTTTGTATTCAGGAACTGGCTTATGAGATAACCGTGACCTCCCTGGATTTCTATGAGGTCAAACCCAGCCCTCACTGCCTTCTCGGCTGCTGATTTATAGCCACCGAGGATCGTCTCGATTTCTTCCTCTGTCAGTGCGTCAGATTCCTCCCCAGTGGAAGCACACGTTACTACCGATGGCGCCCTGGGTTTGGTTTTGGTGGCCATTGGGTTGGCGGCCGCGCCAGCATGATTTACATGAAGGCAGGCAAGGCGGTTTTCCTCGTGTATAACCTGGACAATTTTACTGAGTTCTGCAGTACTCTCCGGCAAGTGTACACAGAGCTGTTTAGGATGTTCTTTGCCCTCAGGTGTTACCGAAACGGGCTCTAAGATAACTACTGCCGGTCCGTTTTTGGCGATCTGTTTGTAAAAAATCAGTTGGCGGTCTGTCACAACGCCTTGAGGAGTGCCGTAGGCTGTCTTAATAGGTGGAAACACAAACCGATTTGCAAGCTCTAAACCATTTAAAGTGAATTTCTCGAACATCCTTTCCATATTCAACCTCCCATTCAGAACATACGAATTCCCGCCGGAGCGGGATTCAGATTTTTTATGAACGCATGAACCCGTGAGTGCCTACATATTTCTTGCTGTCATGATAATTCTTTATGCATACCCATGCAATATTTATTACTCTTGTGTGTGGTTTTCTTCCGGAGGGACACAAAGAACAGGCCGTCTGATAAATCTTAATACCCTTTCAGTAGTGCTCCCGAAAAAGATAGTTTTCATTTCTCCCGAGTGCCCCTGACTTCCCATGACGATCATGTCAGCATCTATTTCAACCGCCTTCTTGTTGATTTCGACGCAAGGTGTCCCTTCACAAATAACCATTTCCAGATTATTTAGATCCATTCCCTCCGTAAGAAGGAAGTTGTGAAGTCTGTTCTTTGCACTGGTGAATAATTTCTTCTTGATCTCCCCTTTAGTGCCCAGATGTTCGTAGATACATTGATCTACGAAATGGTGATCAATTACGTGAAGGGCCACTATCCGTGTGTATTCTCCAATGAGCAAAGATTTGGCTTTCCTGAGCGCTGCCTTTGAAGAATTGGAAAAATCGACTGCCACAAGAATTGTGGAATCCTTAGGCAAGAAGGTTTCGCACGTGGAAAGGCATATTTTACTTTTCAGATAAACAAAATTGAATATTTTGAAACTGTCTCATAATTCAGCATATTTCATGCCAGAAGTTGCAAAATGGACAAAAAGAAAAATATATCTGCAAAATGGACAAAAAGAAAAATATATCAATTTTACCAATATATTATGAACTTTGGGAATAAAAGCAAAAGCAGACAAATCAAATAGCTGGGTGCAGAAATGCTACTATCAAAATAGGCTGTGATTGCAATAATGCTACTCTAATCTTTTTTCCCTGCCAGCATTATGTTTAATTAATCCCAGCGCTGCTATGCGTGTTAGATAGTGATTTGTGATGCCCTATGGAATGAAGTTCAAATGACAAAATCCAAATATCAAATCAAATCCAAAACCCCAATGTCAAAATGGTTTCCAATACGATCAGTTATTTATCTTTTTCCAATTGTGCATCTCCACCGGTGTAGGCCGAGGTTGAATTAATGGGTGGATATATTTTTTTAGCATTTGTCATTTGACATTCATTTAAAATTTGGGCTTTGACCTTTGTCATTCAAATTCATTTTATTTACATATTTGGACCCTTTTTTTTGGGTCACCATTCAAGCCTCCCCTTTTAGGGGTGGTAATTTGATGTTGAAATAGCCTTGCTGGATTGATCATAAGGTAGAATTTGGGGTATCAAGTAGTCTTGGCGCCGATGTTGCTTTTTAAATAAAAATGATTAATGTTTTC
>MVDB01000092.1 GCA_002050025.1 Desulfobacteraceae bacterium 4484_190.2 | reverse complement strand
GAGTCGCTTTTTATCGCTTACCTACTTAAAGAAATGCGGGCCACTATTCCCAAATCAGGCTTCATTAACGGTGGAAAGGCGGAAGAAATCTACACTTCCATGTTAGACTCAGAAATGGCAAGGGAACTGTCTTCAAAGGGTGGAATTGGTCTTTCATCCATTCTTCTTGATCAGCTTGGCCGCAGACAGGAAGGTATGAAGAAATAGATAAAGGATAGTGAGCTAAAGTGAACTAAAGTTGTAATTATTCAATATTCAGGGGAAAAATAAAAGACTTACGCCTAAATTCCTTATTCGGAGTTTACCCCCTTATTCGGAGTTTACCCCTGGCCCAGACCTGACTTTCCGAGGATAATTTGATGATCTGGACCTTCAAAGCTTTACAACGTAAATGCCTTGTGCCGTGTAAGTCGCACCTCCCGATCCCGTCCCGGTCTCGGGGCAGGGAGGGTGGGCCGTAAGAGTTTTATCCCCGAGTTATTTATATTAATCTGGATGCCTATACCAAAAACGTAAAGGATAAGGAAAGGATAGACAACCAGGGTAAACAGGGACCTAAACAGGTTATGGCGGAGGATAAGGTTGTATTATCCCAGGAGGCAAAAAAAATCCAAGAGGCAAAAAAGCTCATGGATTCAATCCCTGATATCAGGGAGGAAAAGGTAGCAGAGATAAAGGCCCAGATAGAGGATGGTACTTATCAGGTTGAAGAGAAGAAATTGGCCGCAAAGATAATAAAAGAGTCTCTCCTTAACGAATTGCTATAAACACCCCTGAGGTAATTGATAATAATGGAATTGCTATTGAATGATTTATTGGGTCTGCTCGAAGGGGAAAAAGGCCTTTACGCTTCAATGCTTTTGGCCCTTCAAAAGGAAAAAAAGGCCATAGTAGATTCAAATCATGAAGAACTAAATGAAACCAGCAGGGAAAAAGAGAACCTGTTTCTGAAGATCCGAATACTGGAAGAGCAAAGGCTTTCAGTTCTGGAAAAACTAGCCCGGAATCTGGGACAGCCGGCTCAAGACCTAACCCTGAATAAACTATCTCAGTCGGTGCAAGAGCCCCAGTCAACCCAATTAGCGGATTATCATTCGACATTTCTATCATTGGCGCAAAGCATCCAGGAGATTAATCTAAGCAATAAGGAATTGCTCACCCATTCCCTGGATCTAGTAAAAGGCTCGTTATCTTTGTTAGGTGATTTATTGTCTTCCAACCCGATTTATTACAGGACCGGAAAAATGCAAGCAGGCGATCAAAGCGGCAGGCTGCTCTCTGGAAAAGTCTAAACCAAATGATAAGTAAAAGTTAGAGGATCAATCATGCCAGATATCTATGGAATATTAAACGTGGCAAGAGGGGCACTCCTCACGCAACAGCGAGCAATAGATGTTACCGGACATAATATTGCCAACGTGAATACCCCGGGCTATTCCCGTCAAAGAGTGAACATGCAGACCAATACTCCCATTCCGTTTTCACCCGGGCAAATGGGCACTGGTGTGAGTGCAGTAGAAATTCAAAGAATATATGATCGTTTCCTGGGGGCCCAAATCAGCAATGAGAATCAGAACCTTGGGAGATGGGAGGCCCAGAAAGGCTCCATAGAGAAGGCAGAGATGATCCTGGACGAAACTTCGGGGTATGGATTAAGCCAGGCAATGAGTGAATTCTGGAACGCCTGGCAGGATCTGTCCAATAACCCTTCCGGCCATACGGAACGAACATTGTTAAAAACTAAAAGCGAGATCCTCGCCAACACATTTAATAAAATCTATTCGGATCTCCAACAAATTCAGAAAGACACGGATGTCAGTATAAAGGGAAGCATCCAGGAAATAAATTTGGTTACTGATCAGATTGCTGATCTCAACCAGCAGATATCAGAGATTGAATTAACAGGGCAAAATGCAAATGACCTTAGAGACAGCCGAGATCTATTATTAGATGAATTGTCTTCAATGATTGATATTACTACCTCTGAAGGAGACAATGGCAAGGTAACTGTTTTAGTAAGCGGCGGAAGACCACTTGTACAGGGCAACTCCTCCTGGGATCTATCCACTGAAACCAATGTTTCCGGCCTTCAGGATATTGTGTGGCTGGACGGTTCTGGCAGCTCAGCAAATATAACCAATAGTATTTCCGGTGGCAAGTTGAAGGGTTGGATTGAGGCAAGGGATGCTTCTATTCCAGGCTATCTAAGCAGGCTTGATGACCTCGCTGCAATTATAATAAGCGAAGTGAATACTCTTCATCAAGGTGGCTTTGATTTAAACAGCAATTCGGGAGGAGCCTTTTTCACAGGGACTTCGGCCTCACATATCGCTGTTAATCCCAGTATTGTTAATGACGTCAATCTAATTGCCGCCTCAGGAACGCCTGGAGGCGTCCCTGGCGATAACAGTGCAGCAATAGCAATTGCAAATTTGCAATATGCGCATACAATGAGTGGTGGTACAGCAACCTTTGATGACTATTATAATTCACTCGTCAGTGATGTGGGCAATGACGTACAGACAGCGTCTACTAATTTCGATCATCAAACCTCAATGGTGAATCACCTGAACAATTATCGGGAATCTATCTCAGGAGTCTCGCTTGACGAGGAAATGATAAACCTGATTAAATTTCAGCATGCCTACGATGCTGCCGCAAAGTTAATTACTACAGTAGATGAATTACTGAACACCGTAATCAATATGGTGTGATTTTGTTTGGTTGAATTGTAAGTACATAATTTCTCAATCAGCCAGGGCATTCCGACTTCTTCCCCCTTTTGCAAAGGGGGATTGAGGGAAATTTTCCTAATACAGCCCGGAGTTATTGAGAAATTACGTGGGTACAGGAGGATAAAATGCGTGTAACCAATAGATTAATGGCCGACACCGTATTGAGTAGCCTTTACAAAAACACACAGCAACTCCTTAAACTTCAAGAGATGGTCTCTTCAGAAAAGCGGATCAACAGGCCTTCTGATGATCCCATAGGAATGGGTAAAATCCTGGATTACAGAAAAATGCTTTCTTCGATTGACCAGTATAACACGAATATTATCCGCGGAAAGACCCAAATTGATCTTACCGAATCATGCTTAGAGGCTATTGATGATTTAGTCCTTAAAGCAAGAAGGATCGCTGTAGAACAGTCTGCCGGAGAACTTGAAAACAGGCCAACTGCTGCCCAGGAAGTAAAAAACATATATGACCAGATTTTGCAACTGGCAAACACCAAGTTGAGAGACACCTATATATTGTCAGGCCATCAAACAGATACGGCCCCTTTCTCCAGGGATTCGGATTACAATGCAACATATAACGGTGATGATGGCGATATACGAATAATTGTCGGAGACAACCTGGATATAAAGATCAATGTAACCGGTGAAGACGCCCTTAGAAGTGGGGTAGATGTTTTTGATTCCCTAAGAGATCTCATTAACGGCCTGGAAGACCCCGATACCAGCGCCGGGACTGCCCAAATTGCAACACAGGTAGCACCGCTTAGTAATGCCCTTGATCAAATTAAAGCTGTTAGGTCAGAGGCTGCGTCAACATTCATCCAATTGGAGACCACGGAAAATCAACTGGCTAAATTTAAATTGAATGTTGAAGACATGCTTTCTGATACAGAGGATGCTGATATGGCCCAGGCAATTGTCGAATTACAGGTCCAGAAAACTGCCTATGAGACTTCTCTCGCAACAGCGGCCAAGATCCTCCAGCGAAGTCTTATGGATTTTTTAAGATAAGACATGACAAAAAAAGCCCTCATTTTTTTACCTTTTATTTTATTGTCTATTCTCACTTCCGGTACGGGGTTATGCCTCAAAAGTGAAGACATCATTCTGCTAAAAAAGGCTGATATAAGTGATCAAACTATTGAACTAATAGTTAGAGAAAAAGTTATTGAGACCTGTGCCTTTACAGTTCAAGAAATCCTGGATCTCAAAACAGCCGGGATCAGCGACAAAACGATTCAAATGATTATAAATGAGGGCTCCTTCATGAAATCTTCGGAGCCCATAGTTTACGGAAAAGACATAAAGAACATCAAATTCACTACTGCAAAAGACATTATCGAGCTCAAAAATGCAGGAGTCAGCGATGGAATTATTCAGGCGATAATAATTTTTGGATCGCAAGATTCAAGTGATACTGAACGGGAAAAGGCCTGGGCCATGCTCAGGAATATGGGGATATTTTTAGATATGCGAAAGGATGGTGATTGAATAATCAACCGTGAAAATACCATTGTCAGTATCGATTCTTTGTGCCTTTATGCCTTGGTGCCATCTTTCCAGCTTTTTTCTTCTTGAATAAAAGGCAATCGATTCCCGGAGTACTCCTGCGAACTGTCAGGCAGGGTAACTGCCTGCTCTTGAAACCCATACCTCTGCAACCATGGGGGAAATCCTTATCCCATGTAACATAATAGTACTCACACCTATGACAGTCTATCATTTCTCTTTTCAAGAATTTTTCTTATTCTTCCGGACAACACTTCCATACTAAATGGTTTCTGAATAAAGCCATCACAACCCCGTTCCAGGATATCAGCCGCCTGACCGTCTATGCTGTATCCGCTTGAAAGAAGGATTTTGGCATAAGGATTAATCTCCTTTATCCTGTCATAGACCTCCCCACCATTCATGTCCGGCATGATCATATCAAGGATAACCATATCAATTTTGTCCCGTTTTGGCTCGTAGTATTGTATCGCCTCTTTTCCACTCCTCGCTACCAAAACCTCATACCCCAATTTTCTCAACATCTGATCACCCACATCTGCAACCACATCCTCGTCATCCACAAGGAGAACCGTCTCCCTGCCCTTCATTACATCTGTGTCTGCATTCTTTTCCTTTTTCGGTTTCATTCCAATTGCTGGCAGGTAGATCTTGAAAGTAGCACCGTGGCCTTTCTCAGAATAGACATCGATATAACCGCCATGCGCTTTTACTGTTCCGTAAACAGAGGCCAATCCAAGGCCTGTGCCGTTCCCCAGGCCCCTTGATGTAAAGAAAGGCTCAAATATCCGCTCCATAGTCTTCCTGTCCATACCTACGCCTGTATCTGTTAAAGAGAATAGGACATAGTTTCCCTGCTTTGGCTTGTAGCACTTATCCTTCATGTCTTCATGGGTGACATTCATCGTCTTCAACAAAAGACTCCCGCCCTGGGGCATTGCCTCAGCTGCATTTATATACAGATTCAGCAGGACCTGCTCAATCTGTCCCAGGTCCGCCTCTATTACGTATAGATCATCAGCGAGTTCTTGATGAATACTGATTTCCTTTCTCGTGGTGGAGAATGTACCAGAGGTCTCTCTCACCAATTGGTTCAGACTAATGGCCTTAATTTCATACTGGCCTTCCCTGGCATACCCGAGAAGCTGCTTGGTCAGCCTAGCACCGTTTCTAACGAGTTTTTGGATTGTCTTCAGTTTCTCAAAATGAGGATGACCGCTATTTGTCTCTACAAGCATCAACGAGGCATTTCCCTGGATTCCCATAAGCAAATTATTGAAATTATGGGCAATACCACCGGCCAGGGTCCCAATGGACTCCAGCTTTTTGGCCTGCTGGGACTGCTTTTGTAATTCTTTAACCTGTCTTGTTCGCTCTTCAACCTTCCTCTCCATATCGGAGTATATCTCAAAGTAGTTTTTCGTAGAAGTCTCATTTTCTTGCCGGGTAAGATGAAGATCGTTGGTCAGATGTTTCACCTTCGTCTTTAGAATAAGGTTCTCCCTTTCTATTTCTTCAATGCTATTATTGTTTTTTCGCTTTGTCATACTGGAACAGCCCCTGGTCTTCCATCATAGAGATTTCTTTTTCCATATCCTTTACAATCAAATCAAGTGCATACCCTTTTACATCCAGTCTTTTTAGACACTTCCTAAAAATGCCTGGATCGCAGAAGGGGGCATCGCTATATCCAATGCCCCTCTCCTGGCATAGATAATCGGCAATATACAGTGTGGAAGCAAACTTCGAAAACTCCTGTGGGGCCTTATCTGGATTATGATGATTCCCTATGGCAACGACAAGTTCTTCCGGAAAACTCCAATGGTCAGTTAGCATCTTGCCAATATCTGTATGTGTATAGCCTAAAGCTTCATATTCTGATACTGACAGATTCTTTTTCTCATGCTCTGCCTTTTTTAAAATATCTATAAAATCGTTTTCCAGGAATTGATTCTCAACTATAATCCCTATATCATGCAACAGACCTGCGGCATATGCATTTTCCCCTCTTTCCCCAAACTCCCTTCTACAAATCATCTTTCCTAATAGCGCAACAGCAATACTATGTTTCCACAAGGAACTCCCGGAGTATCCGCTGATAGTTTCATCCTGGTCAAACACCTCGCATACCTTTTGACTCAATGCAATCTCTTTGACAACATCGAATCCAATCCAGATAACGGCGTGTTGTATTTCGCTGATTTTGCGCAGAGAATAGTAATATGCAGAATTTGCAACCTTAAGCACCCTGGCTGTCAGTGGCGGATCAATTTCAATTATGTCTTTCAAATCCTTTGCGCTTGACTGTGGGTCATTGATCACATCAATAACACCAGATACGACGCTCTGGATTGAAGAGATCTCAGACCTATCAACCAGCTCTATGATCTTACTGATTTTTTCATATCTTTCTTCTTCAAGTGCCATGTCCTAGCCTCAGTTCGTAGGAAAAGGGTTTATCCTTAAAAACCCATTGCTTTATCATCCCAAAAACCAGATCCCTTTTGATCGGTTTCGTCATATAGTCATCCATACCAGCATTAAGACACTTTTCCATATCACCCTTCATGGCGTTGGCTGTCATAGCCACGATTGGAATCCTTTTGATTGACGACCGTTCTTGTTTGTTACTTGTTTTTTGTTGCACGGCATGCATAGCCGGTTTGTCTAACTGTTGACTGCTTGCTGCATGCTGTTTACTTGTTTCTTCTATCCGTTGAAGGTTACCGCTTTCAAATTTCCTAATTTCCCTCGTAGATTCTAAGCCATCCATCTCTGGCATCTGGATGTCCATGAATATCAGGTCAAATTCACCTGGTGATCGGGTGTATTTTTCAACTGCCTCTTTGCCGTTATTGGCGACTTCCACATGATATCCACCCTTTGTCAACATCAACTTTGCCAGCTTCTGGTTCACAGGATGATCTTCCGCAAGAAGAATACGCACAGAATGCTTCATATCCTCATTAACTGAATATTGCGTGGCAATCTGTTTTCCGTCACTCTCTGCCCTTTGCTCTCTACTCTCTGCCTCTTTTCCAATGATCTTTTCCAGCATCTTGTACAGTTTTTCCCTGCGAACCGGCTTACTCAAGAATCCGTCAAATCCTGCCTCTTCGCATTTTTTCGCATCTCGCTCCATCAAGGAAGATAAAGCAAGCAAAGGGATACTACGGATTGATGATTTGAAATTGCGGATTTGATTTGCTACATCATAACCATCCATCAACGCTTCTTTCTTTTCAGCCTTTCCAAGCCATGCGGTGAAGTGGAAAACGCTACCGGGCATCGGGTTGAGTGGTTGTTTGGATCGACAATCCGAAGGGCTTTCTGCCCAAACATCCCCATCCATTAGTTTTGAAATCTTCTTGCATATGGATAGGCCCAGACCTGTGCCTCCATACTTCCTAGTGGTAGAACCATCGGCCTGCTTAAAAGGCTCAAAGATAGCAGACAATTTATCTTTTGGGATGCCAATGCCTGTATCCCTGATTTTTGCATGAAGTTTTATCCGGTTCTGCTCTTCCTCGTCAACATCAAGGGTGAGTTGAATTTCCCCGGACTCAGTAAACTTAGGGGCATTTCCCATCAGGTTGATCAAAACCTGCCTGTACCGTGTGGGGTCTCCTCTTACCATGGAAGGGAGATTATCCCCGATACGGCACAAAACTTCGATGGATTTGGATTCAATCCTGGGCCGAATAAGTTGACAGACATCATAGGCAAGGAGTTCCGGGTCAAATTCAATTTTCTCAAAATCCAACTGTCCAGCCTCGATTTTTGAGAAATCAAGGATATCGTTGATCAAAAAGAGCAGAGATTCTCCGCTTCGCCTGATAGTCTCTACATAATCTATCTGTTCTTCATTCAGGCTTGTATCAAGCAGCATATCCGCAAAACCTGAGACAGCATTCATGGGTGTTCGGATCTCATGGCTCATGTTGGCGAGAAACTCACTTTTCGCCTGGTTGGCCTTATCCGCCTCCATGGCCATCTCATTGGCCCTCTCTATGGCCTTTTCTAACTGCCGGTTGGTTTCTGCAAGTTCCTTCTCGGCCTGTTTGCGCTCTGTGATATCAGAATACACTCCCCGATACCCGATAAGTTTTCCATTTTCATCAAGTATCGGAGCCCCGTTGGTCAGAAGGCAAACAAGCCGTCCATCCTTGGTGAGGTTCCAGTTTTCCAGGTTTCGAATCGCACGCTTTTCTTTGACAATGTCACTAATAGCGGATCTGATTTTTTCTCTCTCATCTGGAGGCATAAAATCAAACGGCGTTTTCCCGATCACCTCTACTCTATTATAGCCCAGTATATGTTCAGCCTTTACTGAACAATATACATAAACCCCGCTCCTATTCACCTCCCAGATCCAGTCAGACATGCTTTCGGCAATATCTCTAAAACGTGCTTCCGATTCCCTTAGGGCATCCTGCATCCACTTTCGCTCGCTAATATCCTGCATGAAGACTAATAGCCCAGACCTTCCTCCCCAAACCACTGCCTTGCCATTGACCTCAACCCAGAAAGGCTCGCCGTTTTTTTTCAACATACGGAAGGT
>MVDB01000091.1 GCA_002050025.1 Desulfobacteraceae bacterium 4484_190.2 | reverse complement strand
ATGAAAAAAATAGGATATGTCAGAGCAGGCCGTAAGCCGGGTTCTGTTTCCCAAAGCAGTTACCCGCTTCTGGGACAATGACCATTCCTCTAGCCTCGACGTTACCATCGAGATCAAGCGACCTACCCGGGAACTCGGGCGGACCACCCTCAAGTGTTCCCCTATTTGGTCTTGCTCCGGGTGGGGTTTACCTAGCTCCCGCCGTCACCGGCGGAACTGGTGAGCTCTTACCTCACCGTTTCACCCTTACTCCCGCCGATATGCAGAAAATCGGAGGGGGCGGTTTTTTTTCTGTGGCACTTTCCTTCCTGTCACCAGGACTGGGAGTTACCCAGCACCCTGTCCTACGGAGCCCGGACTTTCCTCCCCCCTGCACAAAGGCAAGGCGGCGGTCATTTGTCCTGCTCCAACATACCCATCTTAATACCTGAATCTTGCACAAGTATCGTAGCGAGGCGCAGAAAGCGTTGTGTTTAAAGCGAAGTTGGAATGATTTTGACCCGCAGGCATATTACCTATATGGTGAGGATCAAAATCATGAAACGAGCTTTAAAGGCAACGCTCTTCAAGCCGTAGTAGATAGTTGGCGCAAGATTCAGGTAATAATCATCGTCAATCAGTTGAACCGGTGAAATTATGGTTTAGCCTTTCTCATTGATATTCCTAAAATGCTCGTCTTCGCCCCAATAAATAATGCGACCACAATAGGGACAACTCATCAGGCCATCGCCCCGAATCAACTCATTGAATTTTTGCGGTGGAATACCCATGTGACACTCCTGGCAAATCCCTTTGACAACAGGGCTAATGGCAAGGCCGCCTTTATGCTTCCTAATAATATCGTACCTTTTTAATAAACCCTCGTCAACAGCCTCACTGAAATTAGCCCTCTCATTTTCAAGGCTTTCCAGGACCTCATCAAGGGCTTTCATTTCTTTCAAAATCTCGTCACGCTCTATTTCGAAATTTTCTTTGAGTACCTCCCCTTTTGTCCTGTTGGATACGCATTTTTTTTCAAGTATCTCTATTTGCTCCATTATTTCAATGAGCCCATCTTCCATGAGCGTTTTTTCTTTTCCTAAATCGGCAAGCTCCTTAAGTGCGGCTGTATATTCTTTATTAGACTTTATGTTATTCAGCTTAATATTGCTTTTTATTATCCGGCTCTCAAATTCCTCAATTTTCTGTTCGGATTCTCGTCTTGTGCGCCTATTCAACTCAAGCTGATTCAGCTCTGCCTTCAATTGGTTTTCGTTTTGTTCGAGCTCTTTCTGAAGCCTTTCGATCCTAATAGGCTTCTCTTCTTTTTTGCTTTGGGCATCTCTAATCCTGATATCACAATCCTGGAGCCCAATCAAAAGCTTCATTTTTTCTTCCAATTATTTCTCCTCAAGTTATCAATATTCCTAACTAGTGACTATCCATAAATGGCTATTTTCCGCAATCTCTGCGTCAGATTCTGATTTTAATCCTCGAAATACTTAAATGTATTCCTGTGGTTAAAATCCTCATCTTCCTTGACCTTGCGAAAACTATCTCATTTCTGGATGGACACTAACCGTAACGAATAGGGTTGTTCTCATCCTCATATACTTCCACCGTAACCTCCCAGCCCTTGCCTATCAGCTCTTCCCTAAGACGTCCTGCAAAATTCCTAAAGGCAGTTCTTTCGGTATGGAAATGACCACCGTCGATCAAGGCAATTCCTAATGATTCGGCGTCCAATGCATGATGATGACTTACATCCCCGGTCAAGAGGAGGTCCGCACCTTTTTCGGATGCAAGGGGGGCAAGACTTCCACCCGATCCCGCCACTACAGCAAGCCGGCGAACCAGGCGGTCTCCCTGCCCAACTAACCCTGGTTTTTCTACTCTTAGGACTCTCTTGACATTATTTACCACACCTGAAAACTCAGTCGGTTCGGGCAAATCCCCAATTCTCCCAAGACCCACGCCTTTGTCCTCGCCCGTCTCACTTAGTACTTCTACGTGTTGAAGCCCCAACATATCTGCAAGCATATCGTTCATACCGCCCTTTGCCACATCAAGGTTGGTATGGGCAGCAACCACAGAAATTTCACTTTTCACGGCTTGAAAAATCACATTCTGGGGATACCCATGGGTTTCCAACCTTGAAATGGGTTTGAAAATCAAGGGATGGTGAGTTAGCAAAACCTGAGCCCCGGTCTTCGAAGCAGACATCAAGGCCTTGAGAGTTGGGTCGAGGGCAAGAAAAATTTTTCTAACCTCCTGGTAATAAGAGCCGACCTGGAGTCCCGGATTATCCCACGGTTCCGCAAACCGTGCAGGTGCAACCTGCTCCAAAAGCTCAAGAAAATCTTTTAATTTAGGAACCATTTGTTATCCGGATCTTTGTGTCTGCGAATAAACTCAAAGATCAAGTATCTGCTCAATAACTCGGGGATAAAACCCTTACGGCCTGCCCTCCCCGAGACCGTGACGGGATCGGGAGGTGCGACTTGCACGGCACAGGGCATTTAGGTCGCAAAGCTTTGGAGGTCCAGATCATAAAACTACCCTCGGAAAGTCAGATCTCTGGGCCAGGGGTAAACTCCAAAGAAAAAATTTAGGCGTAAGCCCTTTATACAGCCCCTGGATATTGAGTTATTACAAAATAAAGAACCCAAGCCCAAAGGACGCAGATTTTTATTTTGAAATCAAAAGGGCGCACTCTCTAAAAGTGCGCCCTTGTTTGGAATATTACAGCCTTGCCTTAAAAAACGCCATTAATAGAACTGTTGAAAACACCTTGAAGGATTATCCTTTGGTGGGCCCACCTGGGTTCGAACCAGGGACCTACCGGTTATGAGCCGGTGGCTCTTCCAGCTGAGCTATGGGCCCTGAAGAGATCAATGTTATAAAATGCGTACTCAGTAATAGTTTGTCAAGTAAAATTATCATTATCATTTAGGCCTCTTTGCTTTCCACAAAGCTCTTCAACTTTCTGCTTCTGCTGGGATGCCTTAATTTTCTAAGAGCCTTGGCCTCTATTTGCCTGATTCGTTCTCTGGTCACACTAAAATCACGACCCACCTCTTCCAGTGTGTGGTCCGCTTTTTCACCAATACCAAATCGCATCCTGAGGACTTTCTCCTCTCGCGGGGTTAGTGTCCTCAAAACACTTCTTGTCTGTTCCGCCAGGCCGTAGTTAACAACAGCATCACCAGGAGAAAGGACTTTCTTGTCCTCTATGAAATCCCCAAGATGGCTATCTTCCTCCTCTCCGATCGGGGTTTCAAGGGAAATGGGCTCCTTGGCAATCTTTAGGACTTTTCTGACCTTTTCCAGGGGGAATTCCATTTTTTCTGCGATTTCTTCGGGCGTAGGCTCACGGCCATGTTCCTGCACCAGATACCTGGAGGTCCGTATAAGCTTATTAATCGTTTCAATCATGTGAACAGGGATACGGATGGTCCTTGCCTGATCAGCAATGGCCCTGGTGATCGCCTGTCTAATCCACCATGTGGCATAGGTGCTGAACTTGTACCCACGCTGATATTCAAATTTGTCAACGGCCTTCATGAGTCCGATATTACCTTCCTGGATAAGGTCAAGAAACTGGAGCCCGCGATTCGTATATTTCTTGGCTATACTTACGACCAATCGCAGGTTGGCCTCTATGAGGTCGGATTTCGCCCTTTCCGCCTTATCTATACTTATCTGTACCTTGATTAGTCGTCCCTTTAACTGGCGGGGCGTCATATTCGTTCTTTCTTTGACCTGCCTGATAACTTTTTGGGCATTATCCGCCTTGGATTTGAGCTCCATAACTTCTCTTTTGGGCAAACCGATGGGAGAAATTATTTCGTCATCCCTGGCAGACTGCGGCATCCTGGCAACACACTTGTTAATATAGGAAATCGGTTTTCCTCCAGCCTTCAACATGCATTCAGAGATATTTCTTTCCGATTCCTCAACCTCTGCTACGAGGGCCGTGAGTCTTTTGACCGTTAATTCCAGTTGTTCCTTTTCGAGACTGAAGGCACTCACCAACTCCATAATCTTCGCAAGGTCCTTTTTTATCTCAGCTTTAAGATCTTTTTTCCTTTTATCACTACACTGCCCTTTTGAGGCCTCTCGCCTCATGCTGCGGATATTTTCAAACAGTTCCTTGATTCTATCTATAAAGTTTAAAAGAGCCTGTTTTTTCTCCCCCTGTTGCATGTAGTCACTTTCTTCATCTTCCAGGTCATTAATCACTTCTTTTAACTTTATTCGGTCCTCCTTGAGCTCTTCCCCAAGTTCAATGATGTGCTCAATGCCCACGCAACAATCCAAAAGTGCGGCTAAAGCCTTTTTTTCGCCAGATTCAATTCTCTTGGCTATCGCCACCTCACCCTCTCTGGTGAGCAGTGAAATGCAGCCCATCTCCCTCAAGTACATCTTCACAGGGTCGGATACCCGGGTTGATGTATCGGGAATATCTAAACGGTGATTTTCCTTGTCCTGGGGTTCTGACTTCCTTTTCTTTGCCCGCTTGGCTTTTTCTATCTCACCCTTTGAGGCCTCATCAACGACCATGATATCCAATTCTTCAAACATCATCATGAGGTCATCAATATGCTCCTCAGAGGATACCATCTCGTCGGACAGGTCGTCATTCAGCTCTTCATAGGTAATATAGCCCTTATCTTTCCCAGTATTGATCAGACGTTCAAGGTTGATCATGTCTGTGTTCTTGGTCATTAAAATATTCCCTCCTGAAAGCCCTTTTTAATAAGCCATCAGCTTGCAGATGTATACATAATGATGAATACTGATTACGACACTTCAACTTCTTGTTTTATAATCCTGCCGGTCCTTGACTCTTCAGCTTTGTGAGTTGAACCAGACGTTCCATGTCTCCGCGTTCCCTGGCCCTTTGAAAAGACGCTGATATTTTTGCCTGATATACCTGCTCCTCGAACTCGACCACAGCCTGTTCAACATCCTGATCCGAATAAACAAAAGGGCGATGCAGAACCTCCCTGAGCTGCTCACAGGCTGCTTCGCTATGGAGACTCTCCATTAACTTCTCATGTGAAAACAGCCCATTCTGACGATACCCATGAAAAATGGTGTCAACAATATTCAGGACAACAGGATCGGAAAGGAGGATACTGCATTCATGTTCCATTAGCCTTGGGATGGTCTGGGGATAATGGACAAGTAAGTTGAGCAACTGAAGGTCACTTATGGACATCTTTTTTGCTTTTGGGTCGATCAGACGGTCCCTCATACTACTTTTGAGCCTCTTTTCCGAAGGACGTTTCATAAATACTGATAGTTCTGACCACACCACTTCTTCTTTGACCCCGATCCGTTCTGACAGACGCCGTACATATAATGAACGCTGGGTGCCAGTGCGTAGATCCGACAGTGCCGGAAAAATTTCTTCTAAAACGCGGACCTTCCCCTCCATGTCTAAACCTGTTTGCGCCAACTTCTGTTCCAGATAAAAATCTAAAATAGGAGCGGCCTGATCCAAAAGAACTAAAAAGCTGTCCAGCCCATTCGCGTTAACGAAACTGTCAGGGTCGTGGCCGTCAGGCAAAACAACGGCCCTGGCTGGAAGGCCTTCGTTCGAAAAAACAGGTAAACTTTTTAATACAGCTGCTTTGCCAGCTTCGTCAGAATCAAATACGATCACTGCCTCTCTGGCATATCCTTTAAGTCTTCGCACATGTCTTGCAGTCAGGGCTGTCCCAAGGGTGGCTACTACTTCATGCAGGCCATGGCCTCTTAAAGCCAGCCAATCCATATAGCCTTCCACAATCACTGCCCTGCTCTTGTCGCGAATCGCCTTATAAGAAGCATGCAACCCGTATAGGAACTCCCCTTTATGAAAAACAGGGGTTTCAGGCGTATTCACATACTTTGGCAGTGAGTTGTCCAGCACCCTGCCACCAAAGCCAACGACCTGCTGCCGCAGATCAAAGATCGGGAATATGATACGGCCTCTAAATCGATCGTAGTATCCCCCGTTTTTCTTGGGGATAAGTACTCCTGCCTGGACGGCCATATCAAGGTTTAGTTTATGATCCCTTAAAATTTTAACGAGCCCATCCCACTCATCAGGCGCATAGCCGAGGCGGAATTTAATGATAGTCTCCTTGGAAATAGATCTGTCATTAAAATAATCCCTCCCAGCGTTTCCTTTAGATGACTGGGTTAGAGTCCTTTCAAAATAGGTTGTGGCTTTTTCATTTATTTCAAATAAGATCTTCTTTTGAGCCGCCTTTTCTTTTCCTGCAGAAGGGTTAAAGCTATCCGAGATCGTCACATTATATCTTTCAGCCAGATCTCGCAGTGCCTCCGGAAAGGTGGCGTTATGGTATTCCATCCAAAAGGCGAAAATATCTCCTCCTTTTTTACATCCGAAACAATGAAACGTCTGCCTTTCAGGATTCACTGTGAAGGAAGGGTCCTTTTCAGCATGGAAGGGGCAAAGACCAACAAAGTTTCGCCCCGCTTTCTTGAGTTGCACAAATTGACCCACCAGCTCCACAATATCAGCAACTCTTCTTATTTCTTCCTTGGCAGATTGATGAGAAACCATAATTTTTAAGATAGGCACTAAGATAATTCAACGACCGTTATTGCGCCACCTCCAACTTTTGGATCAGCACTGGAAAATCCCTTGACGAAGGGAATGCCTTTCAAATGCGATCGGATTGCCTCTCTCAACCTTCCGGTACCGAATCCGTGAATGATCCTGAGGGACATCTGGCCACCCACCAAGGCCCGATCAATTGTTTTGTCAATTAGAGGAATTGCATCATCAACCCTGTATCCAATTACATTCAATTCCCTTGCTGGCGAATCCAACAGGTCCCAGGACGCAGATCGGCCACCTTTATTCAAATCGGATTCCCGGGCCTCTTTAACAATTTCCAGATCATGAATATCCGCTGATACCTTTACCTTTCCAAGCATCACCAGGGCACGCCCGCCTGCAAGATCTATTGACTGGATGATCCCTTTCTTCTTCACTCCCCTGTGATAGACCCACTGGCCCTCTTTTACCTCCTTGAGCTTAGAATGATCCCCTTCACCAGTTCCCTGATCGAGATGGTCCATTAATCCACGACTAATCCTGGTATACTCTTCAGTCACATAGGCCTGGGCTGACTCTTTTTTCATTTTTAACAGATTAATGGCCTGTTTCAGTTCATCCTTTGCCTCTCTAATAGCGCTTTCCGCCTCCACGCGCTTTGCTTCCAATAGAATTTTTTTTTCGGCCTCGAGAGTAACGAGTCGTTCTTTTATTTTTCCTGTCGCGGCATAATACTTTCTCTTGACGTCCTCAACCTCTGCCTTTTTGCGGGCAGTCTCGGTTATCAGGGCATTTAACTTGTCTATGAGCCGATTCAAGCGGACTTCGTCCTGATCAAGATATATCCTTGCACGGTCAAGAATATTAAGAGGCATCCCCATTTCTTCGGCAACTTCGAAGCCATGACTAATCCCGGGAGATCCATACCTTAGCTCGAAGGTGGGACGATTCTTTTCCTCATCGAATTCAACACAGGCGTTAGTAACCCGCTCATTCAGCAACCCGTATGATTTCAGTCGATTTAGATGAGTAGAAACAGCAGCAAGGGCCCCCTGTCCGGAAAGAAAATCCAGGGCTGACATGGCAAGCGCTACTCCTTCATCCGGATCAGTTCCCATTCCTGGTTCGTCAATAATAATAAGGCTTTTTTGACCCGCATATTTTATAATGTGGCTCAAATGGGCTGCATGAGCTGAAAAAGTGCTTAGGCCAGTCTGGATGTCCTGATCATCCCCGATATCCGCCATGATTTCATCGAAAATGGGCATATGGCTCCCTTCCTCTACCGGGATATGGATACCGGCTTGAGTCATGAGGCCCATCAGACCAAGTGTCTTGAGGGTCACTGTTTTTCCTCCCCTGTTAGGCCCTGAAATGATCAATATATTATGCTGGTCATCCAGCAGGATATCTACAGGGACAGGTTCGTCCACTTTTTCACCCTTATTTTTGCTATCCAAGGTCATGGCCTGAAGAATCGGGTTTCTGGCTTTTTTCAGTTCGACGCGATTTTTATCGCTGATTTCCGGCATCACACACGACAGTTTTTCGCTGAATCTTGCCCTGGCATAAAGTCCATCAAGCCTGCCGATCAGGGACTGAAAAAATTCCAATTCGGAGGCCAAATCTCTTACCATCCCGGTTAAATTGATTAATATGTGATGTTCCTCCGCCCTTTCTTCATGCCTCAGCTCAGACACTCGGTTATTGTCTGTGATCACTTCAACCGGCTCAAGAAAGCAGGTGACCCGGGTTTGAGAATAGTCATGAACGATCCCCTCAATGCGTGATTTTTGATCGGTTCTCAATGGGATCACATATCGTCCTTCACGGACCGTTACTAAATTATCTTGCCTGTTATCATAGAGGCCCGACAATTTTTGAATTTTTTGCAATTTTTTCTGGAGATCCAACCTTAGCCGGGTCTTTCTCCCTCTGATCTTTTTTAAGGCAGGACTTGCCGAATCCCTAAGTCCACCGGTCGAGGAAATCGCCTCCTTCAATATTTTCACCAGGGCTTCACAATTCGGCATATCCCTTACAATGTCATACATCCTCGGACACAGAGATCGATGGGATTCAAGGTGTTTTTCCGACTGCTGGCATGCCTGAGCAAGTCTGAGAATACACAAAAGTTCTTTTGGTTCCAGGTATGATCCTTCGGTGCTGGATTTTCTCAAAAAAGGTAATATATCGGTGAGATCTGACAAAGACACGAACCCCCTGGCCTTCAGAAGGAGCTTCATTTCTGAAACCAGCCTCAACTCTTTATCAACAAATACTAAATCATTAGACGGTTTGAGGGAAAGGCAATCCGATTTCCCCATCGGACACGTAGCGTAACGGGATAAGATATCCAACAGGCGATTGTATTCGAGAACCTGGTATGTATGTTTTTTCATGCAGGCTCTATTTTTAAATGTGATGCCCATGTAAAAAGTCCCTTTTACATGGATTTATTCCCGCGTAACCCGGGATAGGGATTCAGGAATTACGAATCTCATCCTTCGCCCGCCTTGATTGCGGTTTTCAGGTCTTCATCAATTTTCTCATTCAACGACATGGCTGAACTTAGCCCTGTTTTCCTCACTCTGGGACGGAGGGAAGAATTAGTAAAACTGTTTTATTATCAATAAGTTGCAAAATTCTTAGTCGCTCTATCACTACCAGTTTATGATTTAAAGAAAACACATAACATTCTATAATATAACAAAAAAATCAAATGTCAACCCTAAATTTTTCCTTTCGCAACCCTTATAGCCTCAACAAGATCAAGGCTGCCATCGTACAAGGCCCTTCCGGTTATCATTCCCATCACACCGCTCTCTGAAAGTGTCGACACCTCAAAAACATCAGAAATCGTTGAAATGCCACCTGATGCAATTACAGGGGCCTGAATTGCAGTTGCCAAAGTCCTTGTGGCATCTATATTGGGTCCTGTTTTCATTCCGTCCCTGTGAATATCTGTGTAAATAACTGCCGTTATGGAAACCCTTTCAAACCGTTTTGCCAATTCAATCGGAGTCAGGACTATTTCTTCTGTCCACCCCTCCAGGGCAACACGGTCTTCTTTGGCGTCTATTCCCACCAGGATCTGCCCCGGAAATTTATCGCAAGCCTCTTCAACAAGCTCCGGGTCTTTATGGGCTGCTGTTCCCAGTATCAGGTAATGCAGCCC
>MVDB01000090.1 GCA_002050025.1 Desulfobacteraceae bacterium 4484_190.2 | reverse complement strand
GCGACAGCTCTTTCCGTATTTCTCGCTCGGACAGGCCGTGAGAAGGAGGAAATTCGAATGGAAATCAGCCAGCGGTTCGGATACGATTTGAAGCGAACTGTGGATGATATTCGGCCAACGTACTCGTTTGACATCTCCTGCCAAGGGACCGTGCCGGAAGCGATAATCGCCTTCCTTGATTCCAGGTCGTATGAGGATGCAGTCCGGAACGCTGTCTCGCTGGGAGGTGACAGCGATACACTCGCTTGCATCACCGGTGGCATTGCCGAGGCTTTCTATGGAGATATTCCGACCACCATTCGAGCGAAAGCCTATGAGTGCCTGACTCCTGATTTGAGTGAGATTACCGAGGCCTTTTGCCGAAAGTACATATATGGAAGTCGAACCAATGGATGCACTTGATAGACATTCCGTTGCGCTTCATGTCCACAAGACGAAATGCTGGCATAATTAAATAACTAACTTATTCTCAAAACACCGGGGGCTCTATCCTTAATCGACTCCCCTTGATCGAGCAGGCATCTTCATGCGTTCAATAACAGATCCAGTCCTCTACAACCGATCCTTTGTCCTGATGGCCGCAGCCAACTTTTTCACCGTATCCAGCATAGGCGCCTTTTTTCTCTTTCCTCTCTTTATTACCAGTCACGGTGGCTCTAAAGCAGATATCGGCATCATCATGGGCGCCCTTGCCCTCTCTGCCGTCGTATGCCGCCCCTGGATCTCTGAAATGATCGACAGTTTGGGGCGGAAAAGGAGTTACACCGTTGGATGCATTAACATGAGCCTCGTACCTCTCGCTTACCTTCTCTTTCGTGGGGAGCTGGCTGGCTTCTACCTGCCGCTGCTCCTCATCAGAGTGATCCATGGTGTGGGATTGGCCCTCTGTTTTACTTCGGCATTTACCTACATTGCGGACATTGTCCCTGAAAGCCGTCTAAATGAAGGTATCGGGATGTTTGGTATCACAGGACTCACGGGAATGGCCGTGGGGCCTGCGATTGGTGAGGCCATTATTCGGGCATTCGGCTTTAACATGTTTTTTCTCTCCGCCACCATCATGGCAACCACTGGGCTTTTTCTTCAGCTCGGTCTCCCGGAGTCCTTTACTCCTGTAACCGTAGGGTCCTCCAAGTCCTTCTTCTCGGTGCTCAAAAGGAAAAAAATCTTGATTGTTGCCTTGCTTGCACTACTATTCGGTTTCTCCTTGTCTGCCTCTGGCAGTTTTGTCGCCCCTTTTGCCAAGGAAAAGCATCTCGCGTTTATCTCCCTTTACTATATTTGCTATTCTTCAGCCGCTGTTCTGACGAGGCTTCTTGGTGGGAGGCTCGCAGACAGGATCGGGGAGGACCGTATCATCCCCAATGCGCTTATTCTTACGGGGGCGGGCCTTTTGCTTTTGATTTTTTTGGAGGGAAATTTCATTTTGATCCTGTCTGGCCTCATGTCCGGCTGTGGACACGGGTTTCTTTTCCCCTGCCTCAATTCATTGGCCATTCGGGATGAACCAGCACACATCCGCGGAAAGATCAACGGGGTCTTCACGGGAGGGATCGACGCAGGGGTCTTTTTGGGGTCTATTATTCTTGGGTTTATAGGAGAGTGGGCAGGTTTTCGGACCCTTTTTGTAGTCGCAGGGATATCTCTCCTGCCTGGACTTTGGATTTATAGATTTTTAACAAAAGACAGATGAGTCGCATGGAAACGATTCGTCAGCAAATGATAGACCTTTTGAGCGAAGAAGAGCTGAGTGCCATCGAGGTCTCCCAAGAACTGAGGATCGCGGAAAAGGAGGTCTATGCACATCTCCCTCATATTGCACGCTCTGTAGCAACGCAAGGGAAAAAACTTCATATCCAGCCTTCCCGGTGTCTGAAGTGCGGATATGTCTTTGAAGAAAGAAAGCGCTATACCCGTCCCGGTCACTGCCCAAGGTGCAAAGCGACATATATTCAAAGGCCGGCATACCGGATCAGTTAGGGCTTGACAACAAATAACTTAGCAGAATTGGCGCCCAGATTTTGGTCAGATTTGGCCGGTTCGATTGAGCAAAACCACAGGGATAGTAGTACTACTTCGAGGATTTTGCGAATGAGAAGCGGACAAAGATGACCTGAAGATGGGATGCCAAAATGTGAAGTTATTTGTTGTCAAGCCCTTGGCCTGCAAAAAAAGTTGTGAACAGCAGTCAGACAAGGCAGGGGTTATTCAACACATTGGCCCTTTAACAATGAAAAAATCACCTACACACCATATTATTATGGTATAGGAAAAGGTGTTTATGAATCTTTAAAGCGCATTTGAAACGAAGCACATGCTGGGTATTTCAACATGCTGGTGGCATAATAAATCGTTTTAAGGCGATGATACAGTCAGTGACATCAACGATTGAAAAGGCTGATATTGCCAGGGCATTCCTGGTTAAGGAATATTTTTTATTCTTTGAATATCTCACAAGCAGTAATTCGATTTACGTCCTAATTGAATGATGCTCAATTAGGTGGTATTGGTTATCTGGTATTGGTTTTAAGGTATTTCATGTCTTATCTTATATTACTTCCCTGATAGAGATATAAAAAATGAAAAATATTCCTCTAAACCAGTACCCAGTACCGGATACCAAGTACCACCTCAATTGAGTTTGACTCAACTGAGGTTATAACCTTTAGACCTTGTAATACCTGGAGAAATGAATATAATCGGATAAACTGAGCATGAGGGTTTGAGTAATGAGAGAATAGTTTGAAGGGAGAAAGAAGCGTTATGATCCGATCAAAACTCTGGTTCCGGTGTGCTGCCATGCATGATCCTGTTACACCAATTATAGTTAAGCCGGCGGTAATTAGCTGGGAGGCAAAAGAAAGGGATGTAGAGCTTACAATTGAACGCGCCTTTAAAGGTGACGAATTAGTCATGCGGATGAAAGGATGGGTCACGGTTGATGTGAAAAAAGTTGTTGAGATCATCAATAGATATGGATATCTGAAGGTTCTTGACGACCGGGACCTGGTTGTTGATGTGGAAACAGAAGAGGACTATGAGAAATTGAATAAAGAACTCGAGAATGGATTTAAAGACCAGTTAAATCTGGAAAGGGTATGAGTTTATAAATTCCAAATATGGAAAACGATAACCAGGAAGTGATCCATATTCCCATTGATGGGACACTGGACCTTCATACCTTCTCGCCTAAAGATGCGACTTCGGTTGTAGAGGAATACATTCAGGCATGTCTTGACAAGGGGATTTATGAAGTCCGGATTATTCATGGCAAGGGTAAGGGAGTTCTTCGCCGGACCGTGCATTCATTACTTGAAAAACATCCGAAAGTTTTGAGTTATAGAATCGACTCTGGCCCCTCAAGCTGGGGAGCGACCATTGCTAAGCTCAAGCATTAGCGACAGATTCCCACAGGCGCATTATTACCCTGGCATGTTTTTCACCAGCCCCTTTATTTTTTAGGACTGCTGCCCGCCCCCGCTCTCCATATGCTTTAAGCTCCTCCGGATGCCCTAAAAACCAAACCGCTTTTTCAGCCAGCATTTCGGGATTCGATATTGGTAAGCCCGCCTTATTCGCCTCCAATAACGATTTGGCATCCATGAAATTTTCCATTGACGGGCCATAAAATACTGCTTTTCCCCAAGCGGCCGGCTCCAGGGGGTTCTGCCCCCCAAGCGGAACAAGGCTACCACCGCAAAACACAATGGTCCCGACACTGTAAATTCTGAAAAGCTCACCAAATGCATTAATAATCATGACCTGTTCGGTGCGTTTTGCTTTTTCCTTATCAAGGTCAGTCCAGAGTTGATATCCCAGACCACTCTTTTCAACCAGCGCCTTAATGGCATGTATTCTTTCTATATGCCTGGGCGCGATGATCAGAATGGTTTCAGGAAATTCTTTAAGGATTTTTTGATAGGCATCTAAAACCATTGCCTCTTCCCCATTTCGGGTACTGCCTGCAACAAATACCTTATCTGATGTCTTAAGGTTCAAGATCTCACGCATCTCCGACTCAATACCCGGGTCTACAGTGGCCCCCAAAAGATCATATTTGGCATTACCGTTTATTTCGATTTTTTGAGGATCAGCACCCATGGCCTTTATCCGCTCTGCATCCCCTGCCCTGATCATGCTGAATACATCAAGGTTTCTCAAGACATCACGAAAAAAGGGGCGTAACTTAAGATATTTTCCAATGGATCTCACAGATATCCGGCCGTTCATCAAGGCGGTCTTGATGCCCATACGGTGCGCCTCAAAAAGCCAGGCAGGCCATATTTCAGTTTCAATAAAAGCCATGACATCGGGGCGAACAGTGAAGAGCGCCTTGCGTATTGAACCCACAAAATCAATAGGAGCGTAAACCACAGGGATATCTTCTCCAAAGGTCTCACGTGCCAGTTTTCGGCCATGCTCGGTAACAGTTGAAACAATGAACGAACAGCCTGGCATCATGCGCCTGAGGGCCTTCACAATCGAGGCCGCCACCTTGACCTCCCCCAGGGACGCAGTATGCATCCAGATCCGGGGACGCCCCGTAAGACATTGCACCGCCTCTGGTGGAAAGACTCCTAAACGCTCTTCAAGATGTCGGCGGTATTTTCCCGTAATACGAGTATAGGTCCAGAATGCCGGGAAAAGCGATACAAACAGACCTCCGCTGATGGCGAAATACGCGCCATAAAGCATTTTCACAATCTTGACTTTCCTCCCTGTTGATCAAGACGCTAATTTTTCTATAAGACAGCTTTTTGTAAAATCTCTGTTAATTCTTCATCTGTTAAATTAACTGGATTCCCTTTCATGCTGCTTGCTTTTTTAGAACTGGCAATGAGGTCTGGAAAATGATCTTCAGTTATCCCAAAATCGGAAAGCCCTGGAATATCCAAAGCGTCACATAGATTATGTATCCATTCAATTCCTTCTTCTGCCTTGGCATTTGACTTCCCGGTCAATACCTGCGCAACTTGATCATAACGTAATAAATATTGTTGAGAATTATGCCGCTGCAAAGCTTTGACATTTACTTCTACCACAAAAGGCAGTAGTCGGGCACATATTACTCCATGAGGGACAGGAAACATACCTCCCATGGGCCCTGCTATCCCGTGAACAGCTCCCAGTTTCGAGTTTGCAAGAGTTAAGCCTCCGAAAAGACTTGCGATGGCCATGTCTTCACGGGCTCTCGTATCGTTTCCATCCTTAAAGGCCCGATGCAATGAGCGGGCAGCTCGCTTCAGACCTTCTATGCATATAGTATCGGTAAGAGGGTTGGATTTCACCGAAACAAAAGGTTCCAGAACCTGGGTCAAGGCATCCAGTCCGGTGCTGGCAGTTAAGGATGGAGGCATTGAATATGTGAGTTCAGGATCGACAATGGCCAGGTCCGGCAGCATGGTAGGGCTACGCAGACTTACCTTCACCCTGTGTTCCTGTGAAGTTAGAACTGCATTTTTCGTGACCTCAGCACCGGTTCCGGCTGTAGTCGGTATGGCGATACAGGGGGCGGATGGGCAAGACAACGGTTTTCCTCGTCCAATTACCTCCAGATAATCTGTCATATCACCACTGTTGGTCAAAAGGGCGGCAATGGCCTTTGCGGTATCGACAACGCTGCCCCCACCCATACCAATCACAATATCGCTGGCATTTTGACGAGCAAGCTCAACACCCTCAGTGGTTAACTCTATAGTCGGTTCATGGGAGACGCTGAAAGTAGCAATTTCCATTCCAGTATTTTTTAATGATCCCGATAGTAGCCCAGCACGTTCAACATTCCGGCCAGTGACAAGCAGGGCACAGTTTCCCATCTTTGAAGCCATTGGCGCAACTTCTTTAACAGTTCCCTGCCCAAAAATAATTCGTGAAGCTGTTGCAAACTCAAATTTCATAACTAACCCCACCCTTTCTCATCCGGGAATACATTAGTAAGTTTGATGCTGGAGCGCAGTTCTGCCATCATCTCTTCTACAGTATCCCGCCATTTCACATAATGTTCTGTTTTCTTATGTTTTGCCGGATCCTCATACGTTCTGTAAACCTCAACAAGGATAAAACGAGCGGGATCATCCTTCTGCTGAACAACATCAAAACGAGCAATCCCCGGTTCTTTGATACTGTTACGGGCATTTTCCAAAGTGGCTCGTTTGAAATCTTCAATTCGATCTTCTCTAACGTGAACAAAAACATGAACGATCAGCATAATCTCCTCCAGTCCATAAATAAGCAATGCAAACTCTAAAAGAGCCTCTTTACATATTTAAAGACAGCTTTTATTAGTATGGCTCCAGTCTGGTAAGCCAATCAATCCTATCATAGTGCTTATCATAAGAATAGAGTTCCTCTATACCTTTCTCTTTCAGGATTAATGCATTGCAGGCATCTATATAGTCGATGTTCTTTTCACTATATAAAACCAGGGCGCTCAAGATCAGGTCTTTGTGAGGGCAGATCAAATTGGGTGTATTCAGGATTTTTTCCACCTTATCTTGAACTTCATTCTTTGGTAATTCATAAAATGATTCCAAAACCCAGACAATTTCGGCAATGACCAGATCCGTGGTAAAGAGGGTCTCTTCTTTTTCAACTGCCTTCTTGAAGATTTTCTCACAGGCATCTGCTTTTTCGGGAACATCATCAGTCAGGAACCTGATGAATATATTAGTATCAAGAAATCTCATTGTGCCTCCTCAACAATCCTGCGGGCAACCTTTTCCCTGGTAGTATTTCTGAGTTTTTTGAAATCAATTGGTTTTTCTTTTGTGGCCACGCTTCCTCTGAGATCAAGGATATTTCCCTTAAGAGGCTTTAAAACCACTCTTTCACCATCAATCACGTAAAATATCTTATCATTGGGTTTAAGCCCTAAATGATTCCGCACATCTTTAGGAATGGTAGTCTGCCACTTACTGGTTAAAACCGATACAGGCATTTTTAACTCCCCTTTCTTTTTAATTTTTCCTTACATTCTATATATTGCCTTTTGTTTTGTCAAAAGAATTCTACAATGAAAAGGCTACAGGCAGGATTACACCCCCTGAGGGGATGATATGTACTTCGGGATTTGGTGGACAGATGGTCGCACTCAAATCAAAGGCCTCTTTCAGGTGTTCTGCATATATGAAGCCCATTTTTTCACCGACCTCCCTGGTAATATCCTTTGAGACCAGGATGATCTTGAA